>NZ_JBHZCS010000086.1:9475-41826 GCF_042755705.1 Nocardia sp. NPDC059154 | reverse complement strand
CCCAGGAACGCGCCCGTGCCCGCGGCCGCGAAGACCGCACCCATCCCGGCCGGGATACTCGGGCGCCGCGGCCGCCACCGGGTGACCGTCGCGGTCTCGGGCAGCGCCGCCACCGCCACCGCGGCCGGGACCAGCAGCGCCAGCTCCACCACGAACGGCGTCACGTACGGAGCCGGAAGATATTGCGCCAGAACAGCTCCCAGTACGGGGCCCAGGCCCATCCCGCCCGCCGAGGCCACCGCCGACACCAGGGCCGCGCGGCGGCGGTCACCGTGCGGCTCCAGCTCGGTCAGCGCGCCCGAGGCCGCCCCGACCGCCAGCCCCTGCAGGATGCGGGCCGCGAACAACCAGACCACATCGGTGGCCAGCGCGAAACCCAGCGTGCCCAGCGCCGCCAGCGCCAGCGCGGGCAGCAGAATCCGGCGCCGCCCCAGCGCATCCGAGGCCGGACCGGCGATCAGCAGCGCGGGTATCAGCACCCCCATGTAGACCGCGAACACCAGCGTCATCACCAGCGGTGAGAACCCGAACCGATGCGCATAGCCGTGATACCGCGGTGTGGCCACATTCGTGCCGGTCAACAGGATCAGCAGCGTGTAGGCGGTGCCCCAGAACCGCGCACTGCTCCCGGGCGGTGAATCCTGCGGGGCGGCAGCGTCTTCGGCGGCTGCGGTGGATTGCTCGACGGTCATGGCGTCCTCCCGGCACAAACATGTTCGATAATTCCGAACATAACAGGATGTTCGGATTCTGTGAACATGTGGACTAGCCTGGACGCCATGGCAAGCCGAACCGCGACCGAACTGGTTCACCCCGCCCGCGACGAACTGCGGTTCGCCACCGTGCTGGCCGCCCTCGCCGACCCCGTCCGGCTCACCATCGTCACCCGCCTGGCCGCCGCCGAGAACGGCGAACTGGCCTGCACCACCTTCGACCTGCCGATCAGCAAATCCACCCAGAGCGGGCACTTCAGAACCCTGCGCGAAGCCGGCGTCATCCGCCAGCGCGACGAGGGCACCCGCCGTCTCAACCGGCTGCGTACCGAGGACCTCGAGGCCCGCTTCCCCGGGCTGCTCGACCTGGTGCTCACCCACGGCCGCGGTGCGGCCCTGAGCGCCTAGCCCGAATCTCGCGGCGACGCCGCGCTCTCCGGTGCCGGTCCGTGCCCGGTCGGACCCGGGGCGGTCAGCACCCGCCAGATCTCGTCGACGTAGGACTCCCAGGCCGCCTGGTCGGCCGGTAGCGTGCCACGCATCGTCCGCCACAGCTGGCCCGTGCCCAGATACGCCGAATATGCCAGTGCCGCACGATGTTTCGCCACCGGGGCGGGGAAACCGAGCCGGGTGAACAGTTCGGCCAGATACTCGATACGGCGCACGGTGACCCGGGTCAGCACCGGCTCCACCAGCGGATCCGTCGCCCCGGCCAGCAGCACCGCGAGCTTCTCCTGCGGATGCGCCAGCGCGGCGCCCAGCAGCGTCCGCAGCCCGACCGCCGGATCCGGTTCGGCCGACACCAGCGCGATCACCGCATCGGTCTCCTCGTGTTCCCAGCGCTGCAGGGCCGCCGCCAGCAACTCGTCCCGATTCGCGAAATGCCAGTAGGCGCTGCCCTTGGTCGCGCCCAGCCGCGCGGCCAGGGGTTCGATGGCGACCGCGCCCACGCCGCCCTCACCGAGCGCCGCCAGCGCGGCCGCGACCCAATCGTCACGGCTGAGCCGTCGCCTCTTCTCCGCCATAGCTCCGTACGGTACCGTATGGAATCAGAACATACGGTACCGTACGGAACGGGTGAGTCGATGATCTGGAACATTCACCAGCGAGAACTGCCGGTGTCGGCGCAGCAGGCCGGTGCCCTGCTCGATGCGGTGGCCGAGCCGGGCAATCCGCTCTGGCCCGGCGAGCACTGGCCGGCCCTGATCCTGGACCGGCCGCTGCAGGTGGGCGCCGACGGCGGGCACGGCAGCATCCGCTACGTCTGCACCGCGTACGAACCCGGCCGCGCCGTCGAGTTCACCTTCGCGCCGGGCATGCCCTTCGCCGGCACGCACACCTTCGAGATCATCGATCGCGGCGAACGGGGTTGCGTGATGAGGCATCTCGTCGTCGCGCGGGCCCGCGCGACGCGGGGCCGGCTGCTGTGGAGTCTCGCCATTCGCTGGCTGCACGACGCGGTGCTCGAGGAACTGCTCGATCGCGCCGCGACGGAAATGGGGCACCCACCCGCCGAACCGGCCCGATGGTCACCCTGGGTGCGCATACTGCGCCGATCACTGGACCGCGTCCACGCCGCGGTACCGGCCGCCTGACCGGCCGAACCGAACCCGCTGCGCCGCAAGCGGATCCGGGCGGGGCCAACCGCCCGGGTCAGCCGCGATACACGCCGCGATAGGCGTCGATGGTCTCCACCAGATGGTCGACGATCTGCTCGCGCGTGGCGCGCAGCGTGCCATTGAGCCATGCCGAGAACATGCCCGCATTACCGCTGGCCATGGTGACCGCCGCCAGCCGCCGCCGCACCGGATCCTCGATATGGGCGAACAGGTGATCCTGGATCAACCGGGTGAACGCGGGCATCACCGCGATCGTCGTCTGCCCCAGCCCCGTCGAGGAATACGGCTCCACCAGAAACAGCCGCGACTTGCGCGGATCCTCGAGCACCTTCGCCACCAGCGTCTCCGACAGCGCGCGATCCCGGTCCGGATCGTCGGCGACCGCGAAGGCCGTCATCGGATCCAGGAACTCCTCGGCGATCTGGCGGTAGAGCACATCGAGCAGTTCGTCTCGGCTGGCGAAGGATTCGTAGAAGTAGCGGTCGGTCAGGTTGGCGCGCCGGCACACCGCGCGCATGGTCACCGCACCCGCCCCGGACTCGCCGATCAGGTCCAGTGCGGCCTCGAGCAACGCCGCCCGGCGCGCCTCACGGCGTTCGGTGAGGGTCGTTCCACCCCAGATACGGGGCTCGGCGTCGGAGGGAGGCTGCTCGGTGTGCACCGGGTCAAGAGTAATGCCCGGTGCCGGGCGGTCTCGCACACCCGGCACCGGCGGGCGGATTCGCGGCGATCTCGACAGTGCCGACTACCGTGGGTGGGATGGATATCAGCGCGTTCATCGCGGGCCGCCTCGACAAGCAGCAGGAAGCCGCCGAATTCGCTCTGAAACTCGAGCGCGACTTCCAGGACACCGGCCGCGAGATCAAATACGAATGGGTGCGTTACGTGCGCCGCCGCGGCAGCCGCACCGCCCCGTCGTCGGTGTTCCTGCCCGGCGCACCGACCCCGAAGGAACTGTTGCGGCACCAGGCGGCGCTGCGGCTGATCCTCGGCCAGCACACCCCCGACACGGGCGGCCATTGCTCGGTGTGCCGGCAGCCCGACTCCCGTGGCGGCCAGGAACCGGCGGCGTGGCCGTGCCCGACCGTCCGCGCGGTGGCCGGCATCTGGTCCGATCACCGCGACTACCCGCTCCCGCGTGATTGATCGGCGCACAGGGCCGAATCCATTGGCCGGGTGCCGGATGCGATCGCACACCCGGCACCGGACCACCGGGTACTCGCGCGGACCGGACCCGCGCCGCTAGCCGGTGACCACGCAGGCGCTGCCGAGGTTGATGCCGGTGTTGACCGTCACCAACGCCCACTGCGAGCCGTTGTAGGTCCAGGCCTGGATGTAGTGCACCCCGGTCGAGGTCGGCGTCCAGCTGGAGGTCCCGGTACCGCCGCTGCCGAGGCTGAACTGCTGCTGGCCGAAGGTGGCGGTGTTGCTGTCGTAGAGCCAGACGTATTCGTACGGGCTGCCGTTCACGGTGACCGTGTACGAGCAGTTGGTGCCGTAGCCACCGCCGCCGAGACCGATACTCGACCCGCTGGACACGCTGACGCTGGTGACGTACGCCGACGCCTGCGGCGCGGCGAGCACGAGCGCCGCGGCTGCGGCGGCGAAGGTGGTGAATGCGGTGAGGGCCGACTTCCGTGACCGGATCATCGTCGATCATCTCCCCAGATGAACAGAGCAATGGGATCTTTCGCGCCAATGGCGCATTCCACCAGTGTCGGCGTCCAGGACCCCCGGCACGCGCGTATCGGACTACTCGTTCCCGACCATCCGGGTGGCAGTCGCGGCCTCATGATCAGCGGTTATCGTCCAGCTGCATCCGATCGGCCCGAAAAGTCCTATGCCCCTAACGATCCCCTAATTCTCGCGCTCACCGAGCGATGCAGCTACCGTGTCGCTACCGTTCTTGTCGTCCGAATCGTGCCCGGGCGGACACGCGCAGACGCCCACGGCACCGGATGCCCGCGAGTCTCTTCCCCGAGCTCGCACCCGCGTCTCCGCATCAGGCGGCGCCGCGAAACGGCGGCGGCGAGGGCCCCCCCGATCCCGGACTCGGTGCCCCCGCCCCTCAATTCGAAACCACGACAACTCCCCCGTATCACAACAGTGGTTGCCCCCAACTCCTCCACAAAAAAACCATGAACCGGCCGGTGCTGCAATGATCGACCCGGATTTGTCTTCAGTTCGGGGCGGCACCGCGAATCAACCTGTGCCCGTGGACTGTTCGAGGTGCAGAAGGATCGACCTGTATGACCGCAACCCGGTACGCCAGCAAACCCGTCGTCGCCGAGGTCCCCGAGCCTTCCAGCTGGGGACGGCATCTGGGAATCAACGAGGACGTCGCCGACGGTCTCGACGCCGGGCAACTCGGCGCACTGATCTTCGTCCGGAAACTGGTGCGCTGCTGGTACATCGCCAATGTGCTGCTGGCCCTGTCGATCTGGGCCGCGATCACGCTGTGGGCGCGCCTCTACGGGCAGGCCACCTTCGGTGACTGCGCCGCGGTCAGCGGATTCACCAGCCGCTGCGATCCCGGCTGGCAGTCGCTGATCATGGGGCTGGTCAGCGGATTCGTGGTCGCGACGGCGGTATTCGTGCTTACCTCGCTGCCCTGCTTCATGATCGGCTACGCCATCCGCTGGTCGGCGCGCGCCATGGCCGACCGCAACGAATGGCGAATCACCGACTGACCGCGCACACCTGGCCCGGCCGGTAGCGCCTAGCCGGCGGGAGTCTGCGGTGGCATCGCCGCGGCGACGATCTCCCGCAGCGCTGCGATGTGGCCGTCGAAGGCGTCGCGCCCGGCCCGGGTCAGGCGGGCCCGAACCCTGCGTCGGCTGCCCTCGAGACGGCGTTCGGTCGCGACATACCCGGCGTCCTCCAGTGTCGCCAGCTGCTTCGACAACGCCGAATCCGACAGATTCAGCCGCTCCTTGAGGAAGGCGAACTCCGCCCAATCCGCGGCGGCCAATGTCGCGACCAGATTCAATCGCGTACTCGGATGGATCAATTCGTCGAAGCGGGCCACGCTCATGCGCGCACCCAGCGACGCCCCATCCGCAGCAGCTCCGGCCCGCCGAACCCGATGACAGCCGCGATCAACACCGCCGACCAGGTCCGCGGATGCCCGGCCCCGTCGGCGGCCAGCAGCAGGGCCGCCACCACGGTCAGCGCGACCAGGGCCAGCAGCATGGTGATCACGACCAGCGGAGTGCGCCGCCCGGCGACCTCCGCGCTGACCTGGACCCGGCCGGTGCGATGGCGCCCGTCCAGCAATCGCGACGCCAGCGCCGAATGCCCCGCGCCGAACATCAGCGTCGCAACTGCCGTGAGCCAGCCCGGCCCGAAATCCCCGATCACCCCCAAAACCACCCAGCCGCAACCCATTCCCCACCAGTACCCCCGCGGCAGCCCGACCTCCTCGGCCACCTGCCGCCGCGCCCGCCCCGCCGCATCCAGCGCCGCCCGGGCCTGATCCGGAGTAATGCCGTCCATGCCGACCCCTCACTTTCCTACTTGGAAAGTAAGCGTCCACTTTCCTGATGGGAAAGTCAAGGGCGGCCGGTAGCCGACAGGGCATTCCGGGTCCGGTGCTGCGAAGAGCGTTGCGCACGAAGACGATCGACCGCCCCCTGCTGGGGCCGGTCACCGCCTCGCCGCCGCCCTGGCCGAATGCTGCGACGTCCCGCCCGATGCGCCGACCATCCATTTCGCAACGACCCGCTCGCGACCACCCGGGCCGAAGGCCGCCGACAGGGGAGACTGTCGGTCATGGCGGATGGGATCGAGTGCGGGCCGGCGGATCGAGCGGCCGGGGTGAATCGGTTGTCGCCGCTGCGGTTCGTGATGGCGTTCGGTGTGGTGAGCATGCTCGCCGACGTCGTCTACGAGGGGGCGCGGTCGATCACCGGCCCGTATCTGGGCACCCTGGGCGCCTCGGCGGCACTGGTCGGCTTCGTCACCGGGGCCGGGGAGGCGGTCGCGCTGGTGTTCCGCTTGGTGACCGGCCCGTTGTCCGACCGCACCGGCCGGCACTGGGCATTGTCGATCGCCGGGTATGCGCTGACGGTGGTGTCGGTGCCGCTGCTGGCGCTGGCGACCTGGCTGTGGCCCGCCGCGGGGCTGGTGGTCGCCGAACGGTTCGGCAAGGCCGTGCGCGCCCCGGCACGCGACACCATGCTCGCCCAGGCCGCCGGCTCGGGCATCGGGCGCGGAAGGGCGTTCGCGCTGCACGAGGCACTCGACCAATCCGGGGCGCTGCTGGGACCGCTGCTGGTCGCAGGCATGATCGCGCTCTCCGGCTTCCGGCTCGGATTCGCGGTACTCGCCATTCCCGGCGCGTTGGCGCTGCTCACCCTGGCCTGGCTGCGGCGCGCGGTGCCCCGGCCGGCGGCCTACGAAACCGACCATCACGACGCCGGGACCACCGTGCGAGCCGATGGCCGCTTACCGGGCCGATTCTGGCTCTACGCGGCGTTCACCGCGACCTCGATGGCCGGGTTCGCCACGTTCGGGGTGCTGTCGTTCCACCTGCAGGCCCGCCACGTGCTCCCCGACAGCGTGATCCCGGTCACCTACGCCGCCGCCATGGGTGCGGCGGCACTGGCCGCACTCGCCTCGGGACACCTCTACGACCGGATCGGGTTGCGGGGGCTGGTGATTGCGCTGCCGCTGTCGGCGGTGGTGCCGCTGCTGTCGTTCTCGACCCATGCCGGTCCGGTGTGGGCGGGAGCGGTCGTGTGGGGCGCGGCGATGGGCATTCACGAATCCACCCTGCGCGCCGCGGTCGCCGACATGGTCCCCGCCGCGCGCCGCGGCACCGGATACGGCGTGTTCACCGCCGTCTACGGTCTGGCCTGGCTGGCCGGCTCCACCCTGATCGGTGTGCTCTACGGTCATTCGGTGACCGCGGTCGTCGTGTTCACCCTCGCCACACAGGCGATCGCACTGATGTTGTTCGTGCCCTTGGCCTTCGGCCGCCCATCCCGCCGTCGACCTCGCGGTCAGCCCAGCAGCTCGTCCAGGTAGCACCAGCGCCAGGATTCACCGGGTTCTACGCTGCGCATGACCGGGTGACCGGTGTTGTCGAAGTGCTTGGTGGCGTGATTGCCGGGGGAGGAGTCGCAGCAGGCGACGTGGCCGCAGTCCAGGCACATGCGCAGGTGGACCCAGACCAGGCCCTCGTCGAGGCATTCACCGCAGGCGTCGGGGGTGTCGGGAGTGCGGACGCAGGGGGCCTCACGCAGGTGCTCGCAGGCGCCGGCGGTGACGGGGGAGCTCAGGGGGGTGCCATCGTCCTCGTCGGCCTCGGCGACCCGGTCGATGGTGGACTCCTCGATGTCGAGGGTGGCCATGACCGCCTGCAGGACCTCCTGATCGACCTGGCCCGAATCACGAATGCGCAGCACGGCTTCGCGTTCGGCGGTGAGCATGGCCAGGCGCAGGCGCCGGTACTCGCCGCTGGGGGTAACGCGCTGGGATTCGGAGCGGCCCAGCAACTCCCACGCCGCCTGGGCGCGCACTACCACGCGGTTGCGCAGGGCGTCGACTACGTCCGGCGGGGTTTCGGGGGCGATGTTCTCCTCGAGCGCCTTGAGTCCCGCGACCGTGGCCTGTTGCAGCAGATTCGCTTCCTGCAGCAGGTCTTCGGCCTTGCTGGGCCCGCGCAACCGCAGCACCCGCACCAGCCACGGCAGCGACACGCCTTGCAGCAGCAGCGTTCCGCCCACCACCACGACCGCCAGCAGCCGCAGCGTCGCCAGCTCCGGGGTATCGCCGGGCAGCAGCAGCGCCGCGGCCAGCGTCACCACCCCGCGCATGCCCGCCCACGCCACCACCGCCGGACCGGTCCACTCCGGCTTGGGTTTTCCCTGCCGCCGCCCTTCGACCCGCCAGGCCGCGTAGGTCGCCGGGAACACCCACACCGGGCGCACCACGATCACCGTCACCAGCACCGCCGCACAGGTCCACAGCAGTGTCGAATGCGACAGCCCGCTGTGCCAGGCATCCTCGACCAGATGCCGCACCTGCAGGCCGATCAGCAGGAAAACCGCGCTCTCGAGCAGGAATTGGATGGTGCGCCAGTTGGTGTGCTCGGCGATGCGCGAGGCCGCGCTCTGCCATTGCGGGGCGCCGTGACCCAGGATCAGGCCGCAGGTCACCACTGCGATCACACCCGAGGCGTGCACCCCTTCGGCGGGCAGGTACGCGATCCACGGCGCCAGCAGCGACACGCTCGTGTCCAGCACCGGATCGCTGATGCGCCGGCGCAGGAACGCCAGCACCATCGCCGCCACCCCGCCGATGAGCGCGCCACCACCGGCCGCGCCGACGAAACTCGCGCCCGCCTCCCACATCGTCACGCTGCCGGCCATGGCGGCCACCGCGGTGCGCAGGGTCACCAGCGCGGTCGCGTCGTTGAACAGCGACTCACCCTCGAGCAGCGTCACGATCCGGCGCGGCATCCCGACCCGGCGCGCCACCGCCGTGGCCGCCACCGCATCGGGCGGGGCCACGATCGCGCCGATCGCCACCGCCGCCGAGAACGGCACCGGCAACAGCCAATACACCACCCCGCCCACCGCGAACGCGGTGAACAGCACCAATCCCACCGACAGCAGGGTGATCGTGGTCTTCTTCGGCCGGAAGTCCACCAGCGACGTGCGGATCGCCGTCGTGTACAGCAGCGGCGGCAGCAACCCCAGCAACACCAGCTCGGGTGCGACATCGAACTCCGGCACCAGCGGCAGATACGAGCCGATCACCCCGGCGACGGTGAGCACGAACGGCTCACCCAGCCCCAGCCGGCGCGCACCGGCCGCCAATGCGACCGCCACCGACACCAGCAATACGAGTCCGAACGCCCACTCCACGAGATCATCGTGCCAGCCGCCATAACCGATTCCGGCATCGGCTCGCCACCAGCGAACAACCCCGCCCGCCATCGGCGTGCACGGACCCGGCCGGATCCACCGCGCCGGGCGACCGGAGCTACTCCGCGTGCCCGGACCGCGACCGGGTGATCGCGAAGACCCCGAACCGGGCGGCCAGCGCCACCAGCCACAGCACCACACCGACGAGGTTGAACACCGTCCCGGCATCGGTATAGGCACCGATCAGGATGGAGACGACACCCGCCGAGAAACACACGACGGTGGCGGCATGACAGACGGTCAGAGTGATGCGCAGGTCGGTGTCCGGACCGGCGGCTGGCTCGATGCTGATGGTGAAACTCCTGGCAACGCTGGTGAATTCGACCCCCGGCACCTTAGCGCCCCGCACGCCGAAGTGCAGATTCCACGAGTTCACCGACTTCGCACCTGCGCGCGACCCGATCCCGGTTACCCTGTTGCTCAACACGATTCGCGGGCGGGGGACCGATGCACGTGGACATCGATCACTACTGGCCACTGGCGGCCGCCCTCGAGGCGGCACTGCTGGGCGGCTGGCTCGTCGTCGTCGCACGCACCGCGCGGCCCGGAGAACACACTGGGCCACACCGAGAACCCACCGGGGCACGCGGAGAAGGCACTGAGCCACGCGGAGATTGGGCGCCGGTGCTCACCCTGCTGCTGTGGGCCGCGCTCATCCCCGAGATCCTGCCGGTCCCCAGCGCCAACCTGGTCACCAAACTCCCCGGATTCATGCTGATGTACGGCGGCGCCGCGGTATTGGCGCGCGCAGCCGTGCGCACCCGCAGCCTGGGCTGGCCCGCCCTGCTGGGCCTCGCGACGGCCTGGTCGCTGCTCGAGGAGTTCGTGCTCTGCCAGACCTCCATCCATCACGTCTACTGGCCACTCACCTACGGCGGCAGCCCGTTCGGCGTCAACGCGATGTTCCTGCTGTGGGCGTTCAGCGTGGAAGCGGTCGGCGGATTCCTGGTGGCCACCCAGCTGACCGAGCTGATGTTCCCCGATCGGCGGACCGAACCCTGGCTGAGCCGGTCCGCGGCGTGGACCGGCGGCGTCGTCTGGATCATCGGTCTGCCCATCACCTGGTACGGCTGCGCGTATCTCGTCGAACGCGGCGTGCTCGGACGCCACCTCACGCCGCCGCTGCCGCTGGTGGCGATCCCGGCCGTGCTCGCCCTCGCACTGGTCGCCGCCGCCCTCACCCGCCCGCGTGCGGGCCGGGTGCGGAACGTGCGGCGCTACGCGCCGCCGCCGTGGTCGGCCGGTGTGGTCGCCGCGGTGCTCGCGACACTGTGGCTCTCGACGCACATCCTGATTCTGGGCGGCGGCCCGGCGATCCTGTTCGGTCACCCGATCCCCGGGCTGCGCGAAATCCCGGCCTGGGCGATGTATCTCGTCGCCTTCGTCGTGGCGGTCACCGCCGTGACGTCGCTGCAGCGCTGGTCCGCAGCCCCGCAATGGACCGATATGCACCGATTCGCGGTGTGCGCGGGTGTGCTGGCCGCGGCCATGATCCAGGCCTGCGACGCGCTCGCGGGCACCGAAGCGAACCCCGGTCGGTCGACCGTGGGCGACTGGGCCGTGCAGCTCGAGGTCAACGCCCTCGTCATCGCCGTCCTCGTCGCCCTCGGCTTGCGAACACGGCGCACGTCCGCACCGGTCGGGACCGCCCGAGAAGCGGCTGCCCCGTAGCTCATTCGGGTCGCGGCGCGGATTCCATGGGTTTGCCCGCATCCCGCCACGCGGTGATGCCGCCCGCGAGGCTGTGCGCGTCGTACCCGGCGCGGCGGGCCAGGGCCGCGAAGCGCCGCGACACCTCACCGACCGGGCAGACGAAAACCACGGGGCGCGAACGCGAGAACGGGACGCCCTGGATGAGCATGTCGTCGAGGTGATCGTCGCGGATGTTCACCGCGCCCGGCACATGCGCGATCCGGTAGGCCATCGCGCCCCGGGTATCGACGACGGTCGGGCGGGCCGTGCGGTCGAGCCGCTCGAGCTCATCGGGGGACAGCACCGGGGTGGCCGACAATTCGGCCGCGGTCGGGGCCGGTGCGCGCCCGGGTTTGCCGAACAGTTCCGGGCGGCGTTTGCGGATGTAGGACAGATACGGTTCCAGGCGGTCGCAGACGATGACCACCGCGACGAGCGGATCGGCCTGGGCGGCGGGCTGTTCCAGGGTCCCGAGGAACTCGAGGGCCGCGGCGTAGGTCGCGCCGCTGGTGGGTCCGGCGAGCACGCCGTGGGCCGTGGCCAGTTCGAGCGTCGCGTCGACCGCGCGCCCGGCCTCGACCGCCATGATGCGGTCGTAGAAATCGGGCTGGAACAGGCCCACATCCCACATCTCGGTCTCCGAGCGGATACCGGGAATGAAATCGGAGCGCTCCGACACCACCGCGATCGTCTTCAACTCCGGATTGTGTTTGCGCAGAAACGTCGCCGTGCCGCGCGTCGACCCGGTCGTGCCCAGCCCGCCGACCAGATAGTCGACCCGGGTGATGCCGTCACGCGCCAGATCCTCGTGGATCTCCCGCCCGGTCCCGTGATGGTGCGCTTCGATGTTCTTCTCGCTGGTGTACTGCGACGGGTGATACCAGCCCCCGGGCGTGCGCGCCATGGTCGATTCGATGACCGAGTACACGTCGTTGGGCGCGGTCGGATCCGGGCACTCCGACAAACCGGGCAGCTCCTCGATGTCGGTGCCCAGCAACTGCAACAGCTCCCGCACCTCGGCGACCCTGATCCGATTGGTCACCGCCCGCAACCCGATCCCGCGCATGGCCGCCAGAATGCGCAGCGCCTTGGCGGTATTGCCGCTCGAGGCCTCGATCAACGTCTTCTTCTGCGCGACGATGTCGTCCAGGTCGTCGCGGATCATGCCCCACGCCACCCGGTCCTTCACCGACCCGAACGGGTTGTAGAACTCCAGTTTCGCGTACAGCTCCACGTGCGCGAGCCCGTGCACGGCCGGATCCAGCCGCAGCAGTGGGGTATTGCCGATCAGCTCGGTGATGTGGTCGTAGCGCATCAGTGCACCTCGTGCCAATCAACGTCGCGGCCCACCGAAAACGTCCCGGACCGCTGCACCACCGCCAGTTTCGGCGGCACCGGATGCATGGACGCACGCGCTGCCGACAAATCCATGTGGTAGGCAGCAGTATTGGGGAAGACGACGAAATCCCCGGGAGCGGCCAGCCGCGGCAGCCAGACCTTGTGATTGGTGATCAGATCCCGCTCCAGGCACAAACGCCCGGCCAGGAACACCCCCACCGCACCGGAATTCGTGCCGGCCGAATCGCGGGCGGGGACCAGGATCGGGTCCACCATCACCTCCTGATCGGCCGGGGTGACGGTGTCGCGACTCAGATCCAGATTCACCAGCGTGCTGCCGTCCGCGGTCTCCTTCACGAATTCCACCCGCGCCACCGTGATTCCGGCATGATCGACCAGCGCCTTGCCCGGCTCCAGCCAGATCTCGATCGAGTTCTCCCCAGCCAGCTGTGCAAAAGTGCGGCCCCCGTGGGATTCCAGCCCCGTATCCAGCAGATCTGCCAGCATCCGGTCGGCACTCACAATGTTGGCGTATTTGTGAAAAACCGGTGTTCCGTGCACCGCGCCGTCCTCGAGATGGAACCCGAAGGTGTTGCCGCCCCACGTCATCGGCTCACCACGCCCCACCAGCGATTCCCGCAACGCGTGCACATACGCATCGAACGCATCCGCGTCCGCGGTGAACACCTGCCGGAACCCGCCCCCGATATTCAGCACCGACGGCGCGAGCCCGTACCCGTAGGCGCGTTCGGTCAACGCCAGGCAGCTCTCCACCGCCCGCACCCGCTCGGCCGGTTCCCCCGAATCCAGGTGGAAGGCGAACCCGCGGAACTCGATCCGCTCCCGCTGCGCCGCCAGCAGCGCCAGCACGGCATCGACGCGATGCAGCGGCACCCCGAACCGGCTGACCGGCGTCCCCGCGAACCCGCACACCCGCACCAGCACCGGCACCCGCGCCGGCGCCAGCGCCGCAATGCGTTCCAGCTCCCACGCATTGTCCACGTTGATCGTCACCCCGCTGCCCACCAGCTCCCGCACGAACCCCTCACCCTTGGGTCCGGTCACCTCGATCCGCTCCGGCTCGAACCCCGCCTTCAGCGCACTGTCGAGCTCTGCCGCCGAGGCCACATCGATCCCGGCGCCCGCCGCCCGCGCCGCCTCCACGAACGCCCGCGACTGATTCACCTTGTGCGCGTAGCAGATCCGGAAACCCGGCACCCGGGCGGCCAGCTCCGCGCGCAGCCGCTCCAGGTTCTCCGCGAACACCTGCGGAAACACCAGATGCGCGGGCGACCCGAACTCGGCCACCGCGTCGGCCACCGCGTGCGGCGCAGCCACGAACTCCCGCACCAGCGCATGCATCTTCGCCGGCAGTCCCGGCGGTGCGGCAGCCGTCATACGGCGGATTCGGTGGTCGCGGGTGTGACCGCGGTCGGGTTGTAGCCGCTGTCGCGCAAGGCCTCGAACACGCGATGGCGGTTGCGGGGGCTGCGGAACTCCGCGACCACCCGCTTGCTGTTCAGGTCGATGTCCTGCACGCCCACGCTCATCGACTCCAGCACTCCGGTGATGGTGCGGATGCAGTGCTTGCAGGTCATGTCGGGCACATAGAACACCTGGTCCTCGGCGGCGAGTTCCGCGGTGTCCGAACCGGTGTCCGCCGCCACCTCGGCGACGGTGACCCGGTCCACGATGCGGGTGAACACATCGGTGAACGTGTCGATCACCACCGGCAGGATGCTGTAGTGCTCCCCGTCGAGCTGATGCGGCATGGCCGCCAGGCACGCCGGGCGCGTCCCGGGCGGCAGCAGCGCGTACTGGCGCGAGATCAGATCCAGCTCGTCGTGGTATTTCGTGATGGCCTCGGCCACGCTCAAGCCCTCGGTGTGGGTGGCGCGGCGTATGACCCGGTGCGCGTCCTCGATGGTCATGTCCTTCATCGCGCGCAGCGTCGCCACCGTCTCGGCCGAATACCGTACGGTCCCATCGGGTTGGGTGGTCAGCGTCACCGCGATCATGCCGCGCCGGTAGCTCGAGGCCTGCAGCTCCCAGTACCAGCGTGTCGCCACCGCGCCGTAGATGCCCGAATCCCGCATGCCGACCGCGAATTCGGCCGGCGTCCGATACGGCGTCCACCGCGCCAGCAGCGCGTGCTGGGCCAGCGCTCGCCCCGCCGCTTCGATGCCCACCCGGAAGATCTCGAACGGCTCGTGGTCGGTGGTGGTGCCCTCGAGTACCGCCTCGTCGCGCGGCGTCAGCTCCGAGATGCGCCGGGCCAGTGCGGTATCGGCCTGCAGCGCGTGCCACAGCGTCAGCACCGTCTCGCGCATGGCGATGGGCACGATCGCGCCCAGACCGCCCACCCGGTAGTGCCCGGTATTGGGGATCCCGTCGCTGTCGGTCCAGGCGATGCGATGGGTCGCGCTGGTCACCTGGTCGGCGCGGCACGGGCGCATGAACCGTTCCAGGTACAGCCGCTGCGACAGCGTCAGGTGCGAGCCCGGTTCCGATTGCAGTGCCGCGCACGTGTATTCGATGCTTCGCGGCGGCGGCAGCACCGGGGGCGCGCCCAGGCCGGGCCGGGCCAGCGCGGCCAGCACCCGGGAGGCGGCACGCCGGTCGTAACGGGGTTCGGGGCCGGACATGGTCAAGAGACCTCCTCGGCAATCGTGGCGACACACTCGGTGAACCGGTCGATCTCGTCGACGGTGTTGTAGACGTGGGTGCTGACCCGCACCGAGTTCTCGTTCATCGGCACATCGTCGGCGGGCACACAGTGCGCACCGGTGCGCACCAGGAACCCGAGCTCGCTCAGCACGAACCCGAGATCGGTGGCGCTGATCCCGTCCAGGGTGAAAGACACGATCCCGTAGCCGGTTTCGCACGGCGCGTGCGCCGGACCCGGCAGGAACTCCACGCCCGGTATCGGGCGCAGGCCCGCGATCAGCCGCTGCGTCAGCGCCCGATTGTGGGCCGCGACGGCATCCAGGCCCAGGTCGTCGAGCACCTCGAGGGCCGCGCCGAGCGCGAGGATGCCGGGGATATTGTGGGTGCCGCCTTCCAGCAACTGCGGCATCGAACCGGCCAGCAACCCCGAATCACCCAGCGACACCGCCGAATTGCCGCCCGGTAGAAACGGTGTCAGTTCATCGTGGCGCCGGCGGCGGCAGTACAGCACGCCGGTCCCGGGCGCCCCGAACATCTTGTGCGCGGAGAACACCGCGAAATCCGCGTCCAGCTCCGCCACCCGCACCGGCAGATGCCCGCCGGACTGGCTGCAGTCGAAACACAGCGCGATCGCCGGATCGATGCGCCCGCGCAACTCCTCGAGGGTGGTCAGCGCCCCGAACACGTGATGCAGATGCCCCACGGTGATCAGCCGGGTGCGCGGGGTGATCCGCGCGGCCACATCCTCGACATCGGCCTCGCCCAGCTCGGTGACCCGGTAGGGCACCAGCCGGATCGTGCGCCCGAACCCGCCCAGCAGCCGCCGCAGGTGATGCCACGGATACACGTTCGAGGCGTGATCGCGTGGGCTGTAGAGGATTTCGTCGCCGTCGCGCAGCGTGGTCAGTCCCCACGCGAGCGCCACCGCATTGAGACCGGCCGTGGATCCGCCGGTGAACACCACCTCATCCGGTGCGGCCCCGATGAATTCGGCCATCCGCTCGCGCACCGTCTCGATGCGATGGGTCAGGCTGCTCGCCCACGGGTAGGTGCCGCGTCCGGCATTGGCGGTGCGTTCACTGTGATAGCGGTGCACCGCGCCGATCACCGGCAGTGGCTTCTGGGTGGTGGACGCCGAATCGAGGTAGACGTCGGAGGTTTCGGTCAGCGCGGGGAAGAGCCTGCGCAGGGGCGAGCGCGCCGGTCCCCGGGCGGCGGCGGGCGGCGTGGGCGTAGAGGTCGCGGCTGCAGAGGCGTGCACCGGAACCCTCCCTCCCAGGAGTTCGCGCTGGACGTCACCAACGATACGCACATTTGCCGGTGCGCTCGAAGGTTCTCGCGGGCAACCGCTTTCGTCGGTACGGCTTCGTTACCGCATCGAACGACCGCTCAGCGGTCGGGTCCGCCCGGATTGCACAGGGCCGCCACGGTCGCGTCATACCCCACCGCGGGACGCCACGGTTCGAGATTCCAGCTGGTCTTGTCCGGTTGGACCACCCGTGCCCACTCCCAGTGGCAGCGGAACTGGTCGTACATGCCGGGGGAATCGGCGTCGGGCACGGAGGTGAGCACCTCCTGCCAGGCCCGCCCGAGCGCGGCGGGGAAGGTGTCGGAGCGCCCGGCCTGGGTCGGATAGACCCGCAACCGCCGGCCGTCGGAATCGTCGGACCATTGGGTGTGGTCGATGAGCGGCTGATCCGGGAACGGATCCACCGCCGGCACCCCGGGCGTGGTCGGCGACGGATTCGCGATCGGCGCGGACGAACCGGTGGGCTGGGGTGTGTCGGTGGCCTGGGAGGAGGCGGTGGGCGGGGAACCGGCGACCGTGGAGGGGTGCGGCGCCAGCGTCAGCGAACTCACCACCACCGGCGGCGAATCCTCGGCCGCCCCGCAACCGGTCAGTACCAGTGCGAGCGCGAGCACAGGTGGGCCACCCGCGAGCTTCCAGCGCCGCCGCATGGGCATTCGCCCCTTTCTTCCGATCCGTCGGGCCTGGATCCGACGCTACCAGCGGTGATTACGCACATACCGTACTCGCGAGTAGATAGGAACTTCGGCGTTCCGAATCCGCCCGCGCTGGTGCATTGGCCCAGACAGCACCTACGATGTCACGCGCAGGGCGGTTCGTGAAAGAGAGGACCGTCCGGCACCCTTGGTACCGGATGGTTGCTGACTGGCAGGGGAACAATGAACGCCGCGACTGTGAAATTGCTTGTGTGGGAGTGCGACAACACCCTGTGGGACGGGGTGGTCTCCGACTCCACCGCAGGCGCGCTGCGCGCCGAGGCCGCGCGCTCGCTGCGCATCCTCAACGAGCGCGGCGTCATGCACGCCGTCGCCTCCCGCGGCGAATGGGCCTGGACGGTAGAGCAATTGCGCCGCCACGGCGTGGCCGAGCGTTTCGCCGCCGTCGAGGTCGGCTGGGGCCGCAAGTCCGCGGCCATCACCCGCATCGCCGAAACCCTGGGCGTGGGCCTGGACCAGGTCGGCTACATCGACGCCGAGCCGCTCGAGCGCAGCGAGGTCGCCCACGCCCTGCCGCAGGTGCGCTGCTACGCCGCTCGCCACGTGGATGTGCTTGCCGCGCTGCAGGAATTCCGCGCCCCCGTCGGCGACGTCCCGCCGCCCACCTCCCCGATGGCCCACATCCACGCCCGCTGACCAGCGCGGTGTTACAGCGCTGACCAGCGCAACGTCACAGGCCCGCCGATCGGAAACGATCGACGGGCCTGCGCTGTAGCCGGTGTGGATCAGGCGGGGGTGGATTCGGTCCCGCCGCTGCGGATCTCGACGATGGGCAGCACCAGCGCCGCCGGGGCGGACGCCGGGACCATCGGCTGCACCGGTGCAACGGGTGCAATACGGGCGTAGCCCGCGGCCTGCGACGGGCGGGTGTCGGCCTCGCCCTTGTTGGGCCACAGCGCCGCCGCGCGCTCGGCCTGCGCGGTGATGGTCAGCGACGGGTTCACGCCCAGGTTCGCCGAGACCGCCGCACCGTCGACCACGCTCAGGGTCGGATAGCCGTAGACGCGGTGGTAGGGGTCGATGACACCGTGGTCGGCGTCCGCGCCGATCGCCGCGCCGCCCAGGAAGTGGGCGGTCAGCGGGATATTGAACACCTCACCCCAGGAACCGCCGGCGACACCGCCGATCTTGTCCGCGACGGCGCGGGTGACCTGGTTGCCGACCGGGATCCAGGTCGGATTCGGTTCGCCGTGGCCCTGTTTGGAGGTCAGCTTGCGCCCGAACATGCCGCGCTTGGTGTAGGTGGTGATGGAGTTGTCCAGATGCTGCATGACCAGCGAGATGATGGTGCGCTCGCTCCAGTTGCGCACCGACAGGAACTGCAGCAGCGTCAGCGGGTGCAGCAGCACCGTCCACAGGAACCGCAGCCAGCGCGGGATCTTGCCGCCGCCGTCGACCATGAGCGTTTGCAGCAGGCCCATCGAGTTCGAGCCCTTGCCGTAGCGGACCGGCTCGATGTGGGTGTCGGGGGTGGGGTGGATCGAGGAGGTGATGGCCACGCCGCGGGTGAAGTCCACATCCGGGTTCACCTTGCGGGTGGCCGCGCCCACGATGGACTCGGAGTTGGTGCGGGTCAGCACGCCCAGCCGCGGCGAGAGCTGCGGCAGCACGCCCTTGTCCCGCATGGCGAACAGCAGCTGCTGGGTGCCGCGGGTGCCGGCGGCCAGCACCACGTGCTTGGCGGTGTAGGTCTTGGGCTGTTTGCGCAGCCAGGCGCCGGTGCGCTCGGTCTCCACGTCCCAGGTGCCGTCGGGCAGCGGGCGCACGGTGGTGACCGTGGTCATCGGGAAGACCTGGGCGCCACCCTTTTCCGCCAGGTACAGGTAGTTCTTGACCAGGGTGTTCTTGGCGTTGTGGCGGCAGCCGGTCATGCACTCGCCGCATTCGATGCAGCCGGTGCGGTCCGGGCCCGCGCCGCCGAAGAACGGGTCGGGCACGGTCTTGCCCGCCTCGCCGAAGAACACGCCGACCGGGGTCTGGACGAAGGTGTCGCCCACGCCCATGTCCTCGGCGACCTGCTTGAAAACCTCGTCGGCGGGGGTCATGTGCGGGTTGGTGACCACGCCGAGCATCTTGCGCGCCTGGTCGTAGTAGGGCATGAGTTCGTCGTGCCAGTCGGTGATCTCGCGCCACTGCGGGTCCTGGAAGAACGGGGCCGGGGGCACGTAGAGGGTGTTGGCGTAGTTCAGTGAGCCCCCGCCCACGCCCGCGCCCGCGAGGATGAGGACATCGCGCAGCGGGTGGATGCGCTGAATCCCGAAGCAGCCCAGCTTCGGCGCCCACAGGAACTTGCGCAGGTCCCAGCTGGTGTCGGGGAGCTGGTCGTCGGCGAATCGCTGACCGGCCTCGAGTACACCGACGGTGTAACCCTTCTCGGTGAGGCGCAGTGCGCTCACACTGCCGCCGAATCCTGACCCGACGATGAGCACGTCGAAATCGGTGTCGCGTTGGGTCATGGATTCTCCCTATGTCGTCGTCGACAGTGTGGCGGCGGTTACGCTAATGCGGACAGTTGTAACTGTCAACGTTCGCCGGTAGCGGTATCTATGCTGTTCGGGTGGATCGATACAGCCGTCTGCAACTCGCCGAACTCAGCGGAGTGGCCGCCCGCACCATCCGGTACTACCACTCGGTCGGCGTGCTGCCCAGGCCCGGCCGGGCCGGCAAGGAAGCGGTCTACGGTCCCGAACACCTCGAACGGCTGCACGCCATCACCGCCATGCAGGCGCGCGGGCTGCGCCTGGACGCGATCCGCGAGGTGTTCGAGGCCGAGGTACCCGGCGACGGCGACTGGCGTGAGGTCTTCGATCCGCGCTACAGCGCCGAGGCCGACACCGGCACGATCCTCGACGACGAGGCCCTGACCGAATTGCTCGGCGATCGCCGCCCCGAGATCCTCGACGATCTGCTCGCCGCGGGCTACCTCGAGCGCGTCGGCGAGCGCTGGCGGGTGCCCGAACCGGCCATGCTCACCGGAGCGCTCATCCTCTACGACGTCGGCACCGACATCGCCCTGTCGGGCGTGCTGCGCAAGCTGATCCGCACCCATATCGCCACCCTGGCCGACGAGATGGTCCGCGTCATCCGCGAGGCCGCGGGCGCGGAGTACAGCGGCGAGGGCGTGGACCTGGATCTCGATCGCTTCCGCGACCGGTTCCGGGCCGCGGCCCGGGAGGTCGGCGGGGTCACCCTGGTGGAGGAGATCGAACGTGCGGTGCGTGAACTCGACCGCTGAACCCCGCCGCGGCGGCTGTGTCAGGGCGCGGGGGCCGGGGCCACGCTCGGGACGGTGACGGGGGAGTCGCAGCTGGCGGGCGGATCCACCAGGTGGCAGTCCGAGGGGAAGCGCACCGGCTCGTAGCCGGCGGGCACGCCGCCCGCGGTGATGATCTGGCGGTAGGTGCCCACGGCGTCGGTGGGCTTGCGGGTCAGGCTCGGATCGGTGAGCACGTCGACGGTGTAGAGGCCGAAACGTGGTGTGTAGGAACCCCACTCGTAGTTGTCGGTGAGACTCCAATAGTTGTAGCCGACGAGGTTCATGCCGTCGGCCTTGGCCCGCTGCAGCCAGTAGACGGTGTCGCGCAGGTGATCCGAGCGGGTGTAGCCGTCGGCGCGGGGTTTGCCGTTCTCGGTGGGCATCCCGTTCTCCACCACCCACAGCGGCTTGCCCGGGAATTTCTGCGAATAGTGTTGCAGCGCATAGTAGATGCCCTCGGGCCGGATGGGCAGCTCCCACATCCCGGGCGGCGGGGCGGCCGCACCGTCGGGCAGGTTGACGGCATTGGTCTTGGGCGGCTCGAGGCCGAAATAGTAGTCCACGCCGATGAAGTCGAGCTTGTCGCCGATGCGGTCCATGAGCGGGCCGTTGACCTGCGACTCCGAACCGGCCACGTACCCGACATTGCTGGTGACCAGTGCCTTGGGCTGCACCTGGTGGATGTAGTCGTAGATCTGGTTGTGCACCTGGGCGACCTTGTCGAGCATCTGGTCGGCGTCGGTGTCGTTCTGGCGCACCTCGTGCATGATGTAGGCGACCGGCTCGTTCACCGTGACCCACACCGGATTTCGCGAGGCGTAGCGGTCGACCACCTTGCGGGCATTGGCCAGCCAATCGTCCACCATGCCCGGATTACGCCAGCCGCCGCGCTCGGCCTCCCAGCCCGGATACACCCAATGGTCCAGTGTCAGCATGGGTTCCATGCCGTTGGCCACGATGTCGTCGACGAGCCGGTCGTAGAAGGCGAACCCGTCCTCGTCCCAGACCCCGGGCTCGGGCTGCAGCCGCGCCCATTCGATGCCGATGCGGAACACCTTCGACCCCAGGCTCGCGGCCAGGGCGACGTCGCCGGGGTAGCGGGACCGGAAGTCGATGGAGTCGCGGTAGCGGTCCCAGCCGGGATTGGCGTCGATGTAGTGCATCCAGTTGCTGTCGGGCGCATGCCCCTCGGACTGGAATCCCGATGCGGCCACGCCCCACAGGAAGTCCGGGCCCAGGCTGCCGCGCGCGCCGGCCGCGGCCGCGGGCGGGGGCGTGGCCGGGGTGGCGTGGGCGACGCTCGCCACCGGGAGCAGCATCGCGGCGGCCGCGAGCCCGGCCAGGACGAGGCGGTGCAGTCGTCTGCGCATCGGCGCTCCTCCTCCGCGACGGGTGGTCGGAATGTCCCGAATCGGAGCGTAGCTGCCGGTTAACTGAATTTCGGGGCAGCGGCGGGCGTGTCGCGCTGTGCGACCGGTCTCCCCGAGCCCCGATCGGTGTCCGGTTTTCCGGTCCGGAAAACCCGTTCGGGGCCGTCACCAGCCACTTTACCTGCCTGCGCGCGATCTGCGGTGTGGGTGCCGGTCGGTGGACGCCTACCGTTTCGAGTCGTACCGGCCTGTGGCCCAAGCAGTTCCACGAGGGGGAGTCACAGTCCGGTGCAACCAGCCGGCTGCCGAGCGTGTTGCGGAGTCAACGGGGCAGGGTGACCGGGTCGGCGCAGCTGTCGAGGGCGTCCACCAGCGAGCAGGTCGCGGGCGGGCGGGTCGGCAGGTAGCCGGCGGGCACGCCGGAGTCGTGGGTGATGGCGCGGTAGGCGTCCACGGCGTCGGTGGGGCGGCGCGTCAGGCTCGGATCGGTGAGCACGTCGACGGTGTAGAGGCCGAAACGTGGTGTGTAGGAACCCCACTCGTAGTTGTCGGTGAGACTCCAGTAGTTGTAGCCGATGACGTTCATGCCGTCGGCCTTGGCGCGCTGCAGCCAGTAGACGGTGTCGCGCAGGTCGTCGGTGCGGGTGTAGCCGTCGGCCCGGGGCGCACCGTTCTCGGTGGGCATGCCGTTCTCCACGATGTAGAGCGGCTTGCCGGGGAAGCGGTGGGCGAAGTGGCGCAGCGTGTAATACAGGCCGTCGGCTTGCAGCGGCAGCTTCCACAGCGCCGAGGAGGCGAAGTTGGTGTACTCGGCGGCCGTGTCGGGCGACAGACCGTAGTAGTAGTCGATGCCGACGAAATCCAGCTTGGCGGCGATCGCATCGAGCATGGCGCCGTTGACGATCGGGTCCGCGGCGGGCACGTAGGCGACATTGCTGGTCACCATGGCGTCGGCCTGACGGGCATGGATGTAGTCGTAGATGCTGTTGTGCGCCTGCGCGAGTCGGGCCTGCATGGCCGGCACGTCGGCGGCGGGCAGCCCGCCGTTGCGGACCTCGTTCATGATGTAGGCGAAGGGCTCGTTGATGGTGACCCACATCGGATCGGCGCCGGCGTAGCGGTCGACCACCGTGCGCATGTTCGCCAGCCAGTCCTCGACCATGCCCGGATTCGCCCACCCGCCGCGATCGGCTTCCCACCCCGGATACACCCAGTGGTCGAGGGTGATCATCGGCCGCATCCCGGCGGCCCGGATGGCCGCGATCACCCTGTCGTAGAAGGCGAATCCGTCCGCGTCCCACGCCCCCGGCTGCGGCTGCACCCGCGCCCATTCGATGCTGAGCCGGTAGGTGTCGACGCCCAGATTCGCGGCCAGCGCGATATCGGAGGCATACCGGTCGTAGAAGTCGACGCTGTCGCCGGAGCGGTCGTAATCCGGGTGGGTGTCCACGTACCGGCGCCAATTGCTGTCGGGCGCATGGCCTTCGTTCTGGAACCCCGCCGCGGCCACACCCCAGTGGAAGTCGGCGCCGAGTGCGGGCAGGTCCGCTGTCGCGGGTACCGCACCGGCCGGAGCGCCGGTCGCGAACAAGGCGGTGGCGGCGGCCAGGATGGCAACGGCATGGCGGCGGGAGTGCATGCGCATGGGCTCCTCATTCGGCGGGCAGCGAATCGGGCAGGCGTCCGGCATTATTGCCGATGCGCGCCCACACAACCCGGGGTTCGACCGAATAGTCCGGTCCGGATCCGCGCGCACGATGACGAACGCGGACTGCTCGGGACGGAATCCCGGTGTGTGTCGACGCTCACTCGGCGGGCTGGTCGCCGTGCGGATTCGGGCCCCAGCCCGGCCGGCCGGGGCCGCGGTGCTGCGGGTGGTCCGGACCGCCCGGTTGCCCGGGTCCGCCGAAGGGCCGGCCCGGAATCTTCGGCATGCCGGGCATTTTCGCCCAGTCGGGCGGCTCCGGCATGGGAGGCAGATGTGGCATCTCGGGCATGGGAGGGACCGGCGGCACCGGCGGGATCTGGATGCCCGCGGGCGGGACGGGCGGGATCTGGATGCCCGCGGCGGGCCCGCCGAAGCGCTGGAACGCGGCTTGGCGTGAGGTGCCGAAGATTTCGCCGATCTCGGCCCAGGTGCGGCCCTCCTCGCGGGCCTGGCGGACCAGGGAGCGCAGCACGTCGTCGACGACGCCGTCGAGGCTGCGGGCTGCGCGCAGCGCCGCCATGACCGACGGCGCGGGCTTGCCGTCGCCGGGCCGCAGCACCTCGGCGACGAATTCGGCATTGGTGGACAACAGTTTTGCCAGGACCGCGCGTTCGTCGGCGGGGTCTCTGTGTCGGGGATCAGTCATATGTAAATGCTGCCTTTACGTGAAAGCTTGTGTCAAGGAACGATTTACACGCTCGCGGATACTGGTCATTAGCTGAAAGAGGGGCGGCGGGTTTGCCACACCTATAACGTGTTCGTCAGAGATCAGGAGGTGCTGGGTGAGGACACCGACGACATGACCGATTCCGAGAGATGCGCTGCCGAGCACGAGCTGTTCGAGCTGGTCCGCAAGGCCGGATTCGAGGGGCCGGCCTGGAAACTGCTGGCGGACAGTCTGGTTCGCCACGCATTGGCGGTGCTGGGGCCATGGGTGCGCACCGGCTGGATTTTCTCGGTGGCCGAGCAGAAGCGCATGCCGCTGCGCCCGACCGCGCAGGAACGACTGCTGGTGGAGACCCGCTTCGCCGAGGACTTCGTGCAGGAGACCATCACCCGCGCGCTGGAGCGCTTCCGCCGCAATGCCCGCGACGGGGACGGCTGGAATGCCGACGGCGGCCTCGGCCTGGGCAGCTACTTCATCGGCGCGTGTGTACTGGCCTTCGTCGAGCACTTCCGCCGCAGCCGCCGCACCGGCGACCTCTATCAGTTCCAGGCCGCGGCCTCGGTGGCCATCGTGACCGAGGACGGCCCGGACCTGATGGAGGTGCTGGCCTCCACCGAGGACGTGGCCGGTGCGGTGGTGGACCGGCTGGCCTTCCGCAGCCGCCTGGCCGGGCTCGGCGACCGCGACCGCGGGCTGGTGTGGGGCAATGCCATGGGCCTGACCGGCCGTGAAATCCAGCACCTGTTCGACTTCCCGTCCGTGAAGGCGGTCGAACAGCGCTGGGCCCGATTGAAAGGCGACCACGGCTGGATGACCGGCCTCGACCGCAAGGAGGCCGCCGAATGAGCCCCGACCACGCCCCGGACCCGGTGGCCCGCGTCGCCGAACTGCTCGAGCGGTCCTCGCTGAACGAGCCCGCGCTGCAACGGCTCTACGCCCGCATCCCGCACCGTGCCGCCGAACTGCACGTCACCCCGACCACCGTCCCCGCGCCCGCGTCCGGATTCGCGGCCCGCCTCAACAGGCTCTTCGAGGTCGTGCCCGCCCCGGGCGAGCGCCCGCACACCAACGCCGAGGTGGCCGCCCAGCTGACCGCGTGGGGCCACCCCATCTCCAAGCCCTATCTGAGCCAGCTGCGCTCGGGTGTGCGCACCGATCCCTCGCGCGAGACGATCGCCGCCCTGGCCCGCTTCTTCCGGGTCCGGTCGGCCTATTTCGCCGACAACGCCTATACCACCGCTGCCGACCGGGACTCCGAATTGATCGGCCGGCTGCAGTTCCACGGCCTGCGCAAACTGTCCACGCGGGCCTTCGATCTGAGCGAGGAGTCCCAGAACCTGCTGACCGCCATGGCCGATCGCCTGCGCGTCACCGAGGGTCTGCCCGAGGTGGGCGGCGGCGGGGTCGATTGATCGCCGAACCCGGCCGCGCCTGATATACGAGATATCTTGCGGCGACGCGGTCCTGCGCGAGCGCCGGTCTGTCACTGTGTCCGGGTGCCGAACCACGAACGTCCGCTGATCGATCCCGCCCTCGACACTGTGCCCGCCGAGGCCGGACTGTCGCTGGCGCGGCGGTCGGTGGCCGAGTTCGCCGGAACCGCGGCGCTGGCGGCGGTCGTGATCGGCTCCGGGATCGCGGCCGAACAGCTCTCACCCGGCGATCTCGGACTGCAGCTGCTGGAGAACTCCACCGCCAGCGCCTTCGGCCTGGCCGTGCTGATCCTGGCGTTCGGCCCGATCTCGGGCGCCCACTTCAATCCCGTGGTGTCACTGGCGGATTGGCTGGGCGGACGGCGGCAGCGCACCGGGCTCGGCACCCGGGAGCTGGGAGCCTATGTGGTCGCACAGTGCGCGGGCGCGATCGTCGGCGCCTTGCTGGCCAACGCCATGTTCGACCGCACTCCACTGCAGATCGCGACCCACCATCGCGTCACCGGCGGCCACCTGCTCGGCGAACTCCTCGCCGCCGCCGGCCTGATCGCCGTGGGCTTCGCGGCAGCCCGCCACGGCCGCGGTGCGAGCGCCGCAGCCGTGGCAGCCTACCTCGGCTCGGCCATCTGGTTCACCAGTTCGGGTTCCTTCGCCAACCCCGCACTCACCGTGGGCCGCATGCTCTCCGACTCCTTCACCGGCATCGCCCCGGCCTCGGTGCCCGCGTTCGCCGCGGCCCAGATCCTCGGCGGCCTGGCCGGTTTGAGCCTGATGACCCTGCTGTACCGGCCGGCCGGAGCCGACTAGGGGTTACGCGTGGTCGAGGGGACCGCGAAGGAGGTGCGGTCACCCGACCAGCCTTCGGGCGGGACCAGCTTGTCGAGCTCGGCGAGATCCTCGGCACTGAGCTCGACCGCGGCGGCCGCGGCATTCTCCAGAATGCGCGCCGCACGGCGGCTGCCGGGAATCGGCACGATGTCCGGTCCCTGGGCCAGCAGCCAGGCCAGCGCCAGCTGCCCGGCCGAGATGCCCAGGCGCGCGGCCAGGTCCCGCAGCGCCGCCACCTGTGCGAGGTTCTCGTCGAGATGCTCGCCCTGGAAGCGCGGGTCGTTGCGCCGGAAGTCGCTGTCGGCGACCGTAGTCGAATCCAGTGTGGCAGTGAGCAATCCGCGGCCGAGTGGGCTGTAGGGCACGATCCCGACCCCGAGTTCGCGTGCCACCGGGACGATATCGCGCTCGGGCGCGCGCCACAGCATCGACCATTCGAACTGCACCGCCGCGATCGGATGCTCCGCCACCGCCTCCCGTAGTTGCTGCGGGGTGGCCTCGGAGATGCCCAGGTGCCGCACCTTGCCGGCCTTCACCAATTCCGCCATGGCTCCGACGGTCTCGGCCACCGGCACCTCCGGGTCGATCCGGTGCAGGTAGTACAGGTCGATCGCGTCGCGCCCGAGCCGCTGCAGCGATTCTTCGCAGTACCCGCGAACATGCTCGGGCCTGCCGTCGAGTCCCACGCCGGTCTCGGTCCGCACGATCCCGAACTTGGTGGCCACCAGGGCGTCCGTCCCCGCCAGCGCCTGCCCGACCAGCCGCTCGTTGTGCCCGCGCCCATAGCTCATCGCCGTATCGAAGACGGTGATTCCCGCCTCCACCGCGTCCCGGATGGCCGCGGCGGACTCCGCGTCGTCGGCTGCCCCGTACCCCTGGGAGAACCCCATGCACCCCAGGCCGATCGCCGACACCGTCAAACCATTCCCGAGCCGCTGTGCACGCATGCCGCCCATCGTGTCAGCCGCGCCCGCCGTCGACCAATCGGAACTCGAATGAAATCCATTGATTGCCAGATGGATCGGTGTATCCGGGGTCAGCCGTCGGCGGCGAACCGGGCGGCGATGTCGGCGGCGGTGATCTTGGCCAGATCGACCAGGAACGGGAGCCGTTCGGGAATCATGAGCGTGGTCGTTCCACGCAGCCCCAGCGCGAACCGGCAGGGCGCGCCGGGCGTCAGGATGGGGACGGCCAGCGTGCGGAAGCCCGGATCGAGCTCCTCGTCGTTGTAGGCGTAGCCGCGTTCGCGGGTGCGGACCAGCTCGCGCCGGAGTTCGGCCGGGGTGGAGACGGATCGGGCGGTGCCCTCGTCGTAGGGCAGCGCGGCCAGCTCGTCGTCGCCGGCGTCGTTCCATGCCAGCAGGGTCTTGCCGAGCGCGCTGGCATGCAGCGGCAGCCGGACGCCCTGGAGCCGATGGCCGTCGGTGTCGCGCCAGCGGCTGGTGGCCAGCAGCACGGCGTGGATGCTGTGGCGCAAGGCGATCGAGACGCTGGCGCCGGTGGTGGCGGCGAGCTGTTCGAGCGCGGGTTCGGCCAGGTAGATGCGGTGCTGGCGATAGGCGATCTGACCGTACCCGGCCAGTGCGCCGCCCATGCGGTAGCGGCCGGAATCCTCGCTCTTGTCCAGGAATCCGGCCTGCACCAGCGCGGTGAGCAGCCGGTGGGTGGTGCTGACCGCCAGTCCCTGCTGTCGTGCGACCTCCGAGACGCCGCGCTCCGCACCGTCGCGGAAGCAGTCGAGGACCGACAGGGCACGGGCGACGGTCTGCACTCCGGAGGCTTCCACGGTTGGGACGGTAGCACGGCGTGCCGGTCCGGTAGACCCGAGCTTTCCAGTATTTGGAAAGCCGAAAGGCAAATGGCCATAAGTCCTTCGGTGGAGGCCTGTCAACCCTTCCAATCCTCGGAATGGATTACCTCGCTCCGGTCGCGTGGGATCCCTACTGTCCCAGGGCATCGCTGGACCGTTCCGAATCGAAGAGGTGCCCACCATGTTCCGCACGCGCCGGCCACACCGTTGGCGTCACGCCCTCGTCCTGGCTCCCGTCGTTGCCATGCTCGCCGCGTGTGGCTCCGGCTCGACCGACACCGGTTCCGGTGAGGTGGTGCTCAAGGTCGTCGACCCGGGCAATGCCGGGCCACTGGCCGTCGGCAAACGCGACGGCACCTTCGACAGGGCGCTCGCGCCACTGCACGCTCGCATCGAATGGGTCACCACCACACCGGGTTTCAGCTCCATGCTGAAGCTGTTCAACACCAGGGAGCTCGACGTCTCCGACGCCGCCTTCAGTCCGGTGGTGGGCGCGCTGTCCAAGGATGTCGCCGTGCGCATCGTGTCGGTCTCCGATCCGGCGGGCAAGGATCAGAGCGGCATCCTGGCCACCCCGAACTCGGGCATCCACTCCGTCGCCGATCTGGCCGGCAAGCGGGTCGCGGTGAATCCGACGGGCAAGGGCGAATACATCCTGCTGCAGGCCCTCGCACAGGCCGGGGTGCCCGCCGACAAGGTGACGCGAGTCCCCTTGCAGCAGAAGGACGCCGCCACCGCCTTCGCCACCGGCAAGGTCGACGCGTGGGCCTCGTTCCTGGTGCCCTATCAGGAGGCCAAGGCCAACGGCGGCGTCGAGATCGCCACCGAGCAGTCCATCGGATCCAAGGACAACACGGTGTTCGTGTTCCGCACCGAGGTCGCCGACAAGCACCCCGACATCGCCGCGAAATTCCTGCAGACGGTGCAGCAGCTCACCACCCGGCAGCGTGGCAATCCCGCCGACTTCCAGAACGTCTTCGACAAGACCGGTCCCCGCGCGCTGAGCGGCCCGCGCCTGACCGACGCCATCCGCCTGGGCGGCGATGCGACCGTGCCGCATCTCCCGACCGACAGCGACGCCGCCGACCTCGCCACCATCGTCAAGCTCTTCCGCGACAACGGCGTCATCTCCCGCGACATCACCGCCGCCGACATCTTCTACGACCTGAAGTCCAAACTCACCCCGGACCAGCTGGCCGGGCTGCAGCCGGGACGCTGACATGGCCACTTCCGCCGCGCCCGCCCCGCAGCAGGTCTCGGGTATCGACGACGATCCACCCAGCACGACCGAGAACGAGAACCATTCGGCCGCAGCCGATCCCGCCTCGGACGCGATCGGTGACAACGCGGCCGGGCGTGCGACCGCGGCCGCCCCGAACCCGGGCGCGGATATATCCGGATTGGCCCCGCCCCGGGCGCGCGTCGAACGGCGCAGGCCCGCATGGGTTTCGCTGCCGCTGCGATTCGTGCTGCCCGCGCTGATCATCGCCGCCTGGTGGATCGGGTCGGCCACCGGGGCATTGTCGCCGCAGGTACTCGCCGGTCCGCCCAAGGTGTGGTCGGCGCTGCTCGAGCTGGCCCGCAACGGCCAGCTGACGGAGTTCGCGCTGGCGTCGTTCACGCGCGCCGCGCTCGGCGTCGCACTCGGTGTGACGGTCGGCATGGCGCTGGGCCTGCTGGCCGGATTGTCGAGTCTCGGTGAGGAACTGGTGGATTCGACCCTGCAGATCGTGCGCGCGGTGCCGTTCCTGGCGCTGGTGCCCTTGTTCATCGCCTGGTTCGGCATCGACGAGCTGTACAAGGTGCTGCTGATCGCCGTCGCGACGGTCGCCCCGATGTACGCCTACACCTACCTCGGCGTCCGCAATGTGGACCGCAAGATGGTGGAGGCCGCGCGCGGCTTCGGGCTCACCGGAGTCCGGCTGGTCGCCGAGGTGATCCTGCCCGCCGCGCTGCCGGGGGTGCTCATGGCCCTGCGAGTGTGCCTGTCCATCAGCATCACCGGCCTCATCGCCGCCGAACAGGTGGGCACCACCGAGGGCGTCGGCTATCTGGTGACCCTCGCCCAGGAATACAACCGCACCGACTACATGGTGCTGTGCGTGGTCCTGTACGCGCTGCTCGGACTGGTTTTCGACGGCGCGGTGCGGCTGGTCGAACGGCTGGCCATGCCGTGGCGGCGACAGGTGGCTATGCGATGACGACCCCGCACGCGACGACCACCCCGCCCGACACCGCATCGCCACTGGCGGTCTCGATCACCGGACTGCGGAAAGCCTTCGGCGAGAAGGTGATCCTCGACGGTGTCGACCTGACCATCCGCCGCGGCGAGTTCGTGGTGCTGCTGGGCCCCAGCGGCACCGGCAAGACCACCCTGCTGCGCCTGCTGACCGGACTCGAGCAGCCCGACGCCGGCGAGGTGCTGGTCCCGTCCGCCCGCACCACCGTCTACCAGGAGCCGCGCCTGGTCCCGTCCAAGCGGGTGCTGGCGAATGTGACCATCGGGCAGCGCCGTTCGCGCGCGACCCGCGAAGCCGGGCTGCGCGCGCTGGCCGAGGTCCAGCTCGCCGGCAGGGCCCGCCAATGGCCCGCCACGCTCTCCGGCGGGGAGGCCCAGCGGGCCGCCCTGGCCCGGGCGCTCGTCCGCGAACCCGATCTGCTGCTGCTCGACGAGCCGTTCGCCGCACTCGACGCCCTCACCCGCCTGCGCATGCAGGACCTGGTCGGTGACCTGGTGGCCCGCCACCGCCCGGCGGTGCTCATGGTCACCCACGACGTGGACGAGGCGGTACGGCTGGCCGATCGGGTGCTCATCCTCGACCGCGGCCGCTTCGCCGTGGATCAGGCCGTCGACCTGCCGCGACCGCGCGACCGCACCGATCCGGCCGCCCTGCGCTACCGGGCCGCCTTCCTCGCCCAGCTCGGCGTCGACCGTCCGGACACCGAAAACCCCAGGAGCACTTCATGACCGACACCCTCTGGTACACCCGCTGCCCGGTCCCCACCGCCAGCGGCCTCGCCCACAGCCTCGGCTGGCTCGGCGACACCGCCGAACACAACGGACTGGCCTTCGGCGTCCTCCAGGACGCCGCACCCGAACTCGCGATCCGCCACTTCGACCACGATCTGCCCGGCCTCATCCGCGAGGGCGGCAATGTGCCCGCCCTGGCCGCCCGCGCCCAGGGCTCGCCGACCCGGCTCATCGGCCTGACCTGGATCGACGAGGCACAAGCCATTGTGGTGGGCCCGGATTCGCCGGTCACCTCCGCCGCCGAGCTGGCCGGGCTGCGCGTCGGCATTCCGGCCTGGGCGCGGGACCGGGCGCGCAGCTTCCCGCGCGCGATGGCGCTGCACGGTTTCGCCAGTGCCCTGCGCCTGGGCGGCCTGACGCTGGCCGACGTGCGCGTCATCGAGCTCGGCGTGGAATCGAATCCCCAGGTGCGTACCGAGATCCAGCAGCGCGACCGGAGCCTCACCTGGGGTGTGGCGGAACTGCTCGACGGCGCCGTGGACGCCATCTACGTCAAAGGCGCACGCGCACAGGAGGTCGCCCAGCAACACGGGCTGCGGATCGCGGTCGACCTCGACGCCACCGAGTCCAAGCGGCTACGCGTCAACAACGGCACACCCCGCCCGCTGACCGTCCACCAGCACCTGCTCGACACCCGCCCCGACGTGGTGATCGGCTTCCTCGCCCAGACTCTGCGCGCCGCCGACTGGGCCACCACCCACCGCGACGACGTCGCCGAGGTCCTGCAACGCGAAACCCTGTCCGGCCCCGAGGGTGTCACCGCCGCCTACGGCACGGACTTCAACATCGGCCTGCACCCCTCGCTGTCCGACGAGCGCCTCGAGCTGCTCGCCGTCCAGCAGCAGTTCCTCTACACCCACGGCTTCCTCGCCGCCGACTTCGACCTCGGCTCCTGGATCGCCCCCGAACCCCTCGAGCAGGCGCGCGCCCTCGTCGCCGCCGGACAGGCCGCGGCATGACCGAACCCCATTGGCGCTCAACGGCTCCCGCCGACCTCGCCGCGCGCCACAAGCGCGGCGCGCGCAGATCGACCAGCGCCGCCGCGGAGGTGCGGGCATGACCGAATACCTGTGGCGGCTGCCCAGCCGTGGTGATGGCCGCCGCGCCGATGAGGGGCTGCGGCACCGCGGCCGGGGCGGCAGTCCGATCCCCGCCGTCGATGCCGAGCGGAATCGTGCCGGGCGCAACGGTATCGGGGGGGGAACCGAGGAAGGGAGAGGAAAAAGTCTCTGTGGGGTTTTCGTCTGTTGGGGCGAGGGAGG
>NZ_JBHZCS010000086.1:0-9465 GCF_042755705.1 Nocardia sp. NPDC059154 | reverse complement strand
CACCCGTTCTCGGTGTGGTCGCCGCTGGTCGGGACGAGGTAGGCGGCTCGGCGAGCGTCGAGGGCCGCTCGGTGAATCCTGCCGTGACCGATGTCCGGGCCGGGCTGTTCGGGCCGTTCGACGACCTGCACCAGGTGGTGCACGCCGCCGAGTTGTCCGGTCTGGACGGGGTACTCGCGCCCTACGACCCGGCAGGCGAAGAGTCGTGGATCGTGGCGGGTGCGGCGCTGCGGGCCACACGGCACGCGCGCGTCGTCGTCGACTTCCATCCCGGCTTCGGGACACCGGTCTACGCAGCGAAGGTTTCGGCGTCCCTGCAACGGTTCTCGGCGGGGCGACTGGGCTGGCGGCTGGCGGTGGACACCGACGCCGACGACGCGCGACAGCGCGGTGACCGCGTCACCGGGGACGATCGGTACGCGCGCGCAGCGGAATTCCTCACCGTGGCGCGCGGTGTCTGGAACGAGAACCCGGTGCCCGCGGCCGGATTCCGCGGCACCGGGTTCGACTACGCGGGGGAGTACTACGACGTCATCGACGGCGGATTCCGGGGGATCCTGTCCGGCCTGCCCTTCCCGGCGGTGTACCTGAGCGGGGATTCGAACGCGGCGCTGGAACTTTCGGCACGTCACGGCGATGTGCACGTCTTCACCGAGACGCCACAGGGCCTCGATGCGTCCCTCGCCGAACTGCGGGCCCTGTCCGCCGCGGCCGGGCGCACCGTGCGCGCGGGCGTCGAGGTGCCCGTCATCGCCCGCGAGACCGAGACCGAGGCGTGGGCCCGGGTCGAAAGGCAATGGCGCGAACTGAATCCGGACGGGCCGGGTGCGGAGGCGCTGGACCTCGGTGACGGGCGCTGGGCGGGCTTCACCCAGCTGGGATATCCGCAGGCCATCGGCTTGGTCGGCAGCTACGAGCAGGTGGCGCGGCGATTGCGGGCGTACGCCACGGCCGGCGTCGACACCGTGGTGCTGTCCGGGCACCCGCACCTCGAGGAGGTCTACCGCGCCGGGGAACACCTGCTGTTCCTGGCCGACCCGACCGGCCGCACCCTGAAGGAGGCCACCGCATGACCATCGACATCTATTGGCGCATCGGCATGGAGGGCGATCACGCCTCGCTGCGCACCCCGCGCCGCTACAACCGCGGCCACGCGGGCGGCTACGGTCCCGGCAATATCGCCCCGGCCGTGCGCGCGGGCGAACTCGACGGCTACAGCTACCTCGATCACGCCGCGGCCGTCGCCCGCGCCTCGGAATCGGCCGGGTTCCTCGGTGGCCTGCTGCCGTCGTTCCCCATCACCGAGGACCCGTGGGCGGTGGCCGCCGCCCTGGCCCGCGAGACCACCACCTACCGGTTCATGGTCGCCTTCCAGCCCGGATTCCTGCACCCGGTGCAGGCCGCGCGGATGTCGGCCAGCCTGCAGCGCGCCACCGGCGGGCGGCTGGTCTACAACATCATCAGCGGCGGCGGGGGACCGGCCCAACTGTGGTGGGGCGACAAGGTTTCCCACGACGACCGCTACGCCCGCACCAGCGAATTCCTCGAGGTGCTGCGCGGAGTATGGGACGGCGAACCCCTCGACCACGAGGGCCGCTTCTTCCGCACCGAGGGCGCGGCACTGCCGCCCGCCCTGGCCGGGCAACCGTTCCCGGAGGTGTACTTCTCCGGCTCCTCACCCGCCGCCGTGCAGGCCGCGGGCCACCACGCCGACTACTACCTGTCCTGGCTCGAGCCCTTCGCCGACCTGCGCGCCAAATTCGACGGCGTGCGCGCACACGCCGAATGCACCGGCCGCACACCGAAGTTCGCCGTCCGCATCGACATCGTGGCGCGCCACACCGCGGAGGCCGCCTGGGCCGAGATCGAGAAGGGCTGGGCCTTCGTCGATCGGGACGCCGCCAACCGCGCCGCCCAGGGCGATTCGGTGGGTGCGGCCCGCATCCAGGGCTGGGTCCCCGAAACCATTGCCGGCTACCGGGATCTGGAGGTCCAGCCCAATGTCTGGTGCGGGTTCAGCCTGATTCGCGGCGGCCCGGCCTTCGGCCTGGTCGGCAGCTACGAGCAGGTCGCCCAGCGCCTCGACGAACTCATCGACCTGGGCGTGGACGCGTTCATCCTGGCCGGGAACCCGCACCTGGAAGAGGCGTACCGGGTCGGTGAGGAGGTGCTGCCGCTGCTCGGCCGCTCCCGCCTCACCGTACCCGGCCCGGCCGCCACTCTCGCCGCCACCAGCTGACCACCGCGACCACATCCCCGAAAACCCGCATTCACCAGGAGATTTCATGAGCATCCGCGTCGGGTACTTCCCGCACAACAACTCCCTGTTCGTCCTGCGCCACCGCGGCATCCTCGAACGCGCTCTGCCCGAGGTGGAATGGGTCGATCTGCGGGCACTGCCCAAGCCCGCACCAGTCGACGTGAAAGCCGCCCTGCCGTCCCAGCATTCGGACTGGCTGTTCGCCGAGGGCGGCTACGACTTCATCGGCACCGGCTTCACCCCGCCGATCACCGCCCTGGGCAACGATCGCGACATCGTCTACGTCGGCATTTCCGGCCCGCGCATCGAGAACGGCCGCCTGGTCGCCCCGGCCGGGAGCGGCATCGAGACCGTCGCGGACCTGAAGGGCAAGCGGGTGGGCATCGCCCATGGCTCCTGGCAGACCACCCTGCTGCTGTTCGCCCTGGACCGCGTCGGCCTCGGCTGGGCCGATATCGAACCGGTCGACACCGATATCCACGATGGTGGAAACCTGCTGCGCACCGGTGAACTCGACGCCTGGGTCGGCGCCTACCCGGCGCTGGCGGCGCTCGAGGCCACCACCGAACTGCACACTCTCGTCGACACCGAGTCGGTGTTCAGCCACCCGTCACTGTGGTTCACCCGCCGCGGGTTCGCCGAGCAGCACCGTGCGGAACTGGAGGCGATCATCGCCGCCCTGCAGGAATCCGACGCGTGGATCGCCGAGAACCCGCGCGCGGCCGCACAGTACTTCGTCGACGATATCGTCGCCCGCGGCGGCACCGCCGACCTCGATGCCTGGGAGGCGGCCCTGCGTGGCCGGCCCTTCGGCGTCGGTCCGGTGACCGCGGAGTTCCTCGATGAGCAACAGCGCGCGGCGGACCTGCTGACCGCCAACGGCTTGCTGCCCCGGCGGATCGATGTGCGCGCGGCGGTCGTTCCCTGGATCGCCGATGCGGTCACTGCCACGACGGTGGCCACCGCCGGCTGAGGCCCGCGCGAGCAGTGCCGGTTGCCGCGTGGCATCCGGTGGAGACGATTTGCTGGAGCGGTCTCCACCGGGTGCCACGCGGTGTTTTGCTGCGGGAACCGGGAGGTTGCCGGCGTGCAGGCAGGGGCGGGGGCGCAGGTGAGGGGCGGGGACAGCATGGAATCCGGGTTGGTGGTCGAGTGACCAATTGTCGGGCCGTGGACCTCGGGTTCGGATCGCCCGGGTGACCGGGTCCTTCCGCATCGGGGCTTCGGGGGGCAAATCGCGGTGAAATGCTGTGAGCTGCACGGGCTCCGGGTTGCGGTTTGCCCGGAGATACCGAAAGGTTAGGGGAGACAGAGGATTCTGCTATGGTGGCTCCGCCGATTTCAGGATCGGCCGGACGACAAGAGAATTGATGAATCAAGACAACGCCGTGCTGCTTTCCTGGGTTCTCGCTGCCGCGCTAGTATTCGCCGTGGTCGGGCTGCTGTTTCTGTGGCGTGCCATGCGCGCCGAACGCGGGCGGGTTGCTGCCCTGCGCGCCGAGCAGGCCAACCGTGACGTAGCGGTCGAGGACATGATCGTGAACCTGACCGAGAACGTCGTGCCCGCCATCGGTGCCGCCGTGCGACGCTCGGACCCCGACAACCCCACCGTGGATCTGCCGATCGTGCTCGAGCAGTCGCGCATCGCGGAGCTGGTGTGGCAGTGGACCGCCCGCTGCGGCGAGGAGCTGCAGAAGGTGGCCGTCGAGACCCGCGACCGGGTCCGGCGCGAAGCCGAGACCGAAACGCAGCTCGCGGTGGCGCAGGCCGAATCCGAGCGTGAGACCGCGGTGGCCCAGGCCGAGGAGGTGGCCCAGCTGGCCATCGCCCAGGCCGAGGAGGCCGCCCGCGTCGCCGTCGCGCAGGCCGGGGAGGCCTCGCGCAGCGCGGTCGCCGAGGCCGCCGACACCGCCCGCGCCCAGGTGGAGGGCTCCGCCCGCGAGGCCACCTCGGCCGCGGTGCGCGCCTTCGGCGCCTCGGTGGTGAGCCTGGGCGCGGACGTCAGCCAGGTGCTCAGCGCCGCGCTGCGTCAGCACCGCAACGACGAGACCTTCGAAACGCTCACCCGCATCGACCATTCCGTGCAGCAGATGATCCGCCAGGCGCAGTCCTATGTGATCGTCTGTGGTGGTCTGCCCGGCCGTCGCTGGCCGCAGCAGACTCTCACCGACGTGGTGGGCGGCGCCACCGGCCGAGTCCGCGACTACACCCGGGTGCGCGCCACCGAGCTGGACCGCCCGGTCGTGAGCCGCGCGGTGGAACCGCTGGTGCACACCGTCGCGACCCTGCTCGACAACGCGCTGCGCTACTCGCCGCCGACCTCGTACGTGGACATCGGTTTCCAGGAGGGTCACCACGGCATCACGGTGATCATCGACGACGCCGGTGTGCGGATGAACCCCGAGCAGCTCGAGGAGACCCGCCGCGTCCTCGCGGGCGACCAGCTCGTCGACATCCACGCGCTGGGCCCGACCCCGCGCGTCGGGTTCCCCGGCGTGGCCGCACTCGCGCGCCGCTACGGCTTCTCCGTCTACATCGACGGCCCGAATATGTACGGCGGCATGCGCGCCATGGTCTTCATTCCGGAGACCCTGCTGGCCGCGCCCGCCCCGACACCCGTGGCCGTTGCCGCCCCGACCCCCGTGCCGGCGCCCGCCCGGATTCCGGCACCCGACCCGGAACCCACGGTGGTGGCCATGGATTCGGTGCCTCAGGAACTCACTCCCGGCGGTCTGCCCAAGCGGCGCCGTCGCTCGGCGTCGGTGTCGGTGGCGGCACCCGTGCGCCCGGTCGTCGTGGATGAGACATCCGCGCGACCCGATATCGCCGCTGCCTGGCACAGCGGCTCCCAGCGCGGTCGAGCGGCCGCGTTCGAGCACTCCGAAGGGATGACATCGTGACCGGTACGCCCGCGACCGCCGTCAGTGACACCAACCGGCTGGCCTGGTTGCTCGACGATCTCGAAGCGCCGGGGGTCCGGTTCGCCGTCCTGCTATCGGAGGATGGCCTGCGCATCGCGCACACCGGGGGCGTGAGCATCGACGACGCCGAGCGTTTCGCCGCGGCCGCCTCCGGCCTGCGGGCACTGGGCAAGGCGCTCGCCGAGTTCTGCGGCGGCACCTCCGACAATGCGGTGCGCCAGAACATGACCGAGTACGCCGACGGCATGATCTTCATCACCGCCGCCGGAGCCGGTGCGCTCCTGGGTGTTTCGACCACCCAGGACGTGGATGTCAGCCTGGTCGCGCACCGGATGAACGAACTGGCCCTGCGGGTCGGGCGTGAGCTCGGCAGTATGTCGCGGACCAGGGCGGATCTGCCGCGCTCATGAGCCGGCCGCGGCGCGACCCCGATCTGGTCCGGGCGTATGTGCGCACCGGCGGCCGATCGCGCCCCACGCGGGTGCTGGATCTGGTCAGTCTGGTTGTCGCGGTGGCCGATCCGGCCCCCGGCGCGTCGGCCGACGCCCGCCGCATCATCCAGCTCGCCCGCCGCGGCGTGCTGACGCTGGCCGAGTTGGCGGCCTATCTGGACCTGCCGCCCTCGGTCGTGAAGATCCTGGTGGCGGACCTACTGGACAGCGGTCATCTGGCCGTCCCGACCCCGGTGGAAGCGCTGCCGGGCAAAGCCCTTTTGGAGGAGGTACTCGATGGACTCCGCGCTCTCTCCGCATGAGCGCGTCGTCGACTATGTGCCGGAGACCGTCACCCGCACCGTAAAGTTGCTGGTGGCGGGGAACTTCGGCGTCGGGAAGACCACGTTCGTGGGCAGCGTGTCGGAGATCCGGCCGCTGCGCACCGAGGAGACGATCACCGAGGCCAGCGTCGGCGTCGACGATATGGCCGGGCTGCCGGGCAAGACCACCACCACGGTGGCCATGGACTTCGGCCGCATCACCCTGAATCCGCGGCTGGCGCTGTACCTGTTCGGCACGCCTGGCCAGCGCCGGTTCGTGCCGATCTGGGAGGACCTGGCCGTCGGTGCGCTGGGCGCGCTGGTGCTGGTCGATACGCGCCGGCTGGAGAAGGCCGACGAATCGCTGTCCATCCTCGAGGAGCGCGGTGTGCCGTTCGCGGTGGCCGTCAACGACTTCGAGGGCGCGCCCAAGCATCCGCTCGACGAGGTCCGCGATGCGCTCGACCTCGACCAGGGCACGCCGCTGCTGCGGCTCGACGCCCGGGACCGCAATCCGTGCCTGCAATCGCTCATCACCCTGGTCGAGTACCTGTTGGAGCCGCGCGTCTAGCCGTATTTTCCACGGGCAGAACATCATTCGTGGTGAAAGGCCCGGCCGGGCCGCTCGCGTGACGCATCTCGCAACGCCATCCATCCGAGCTGGAATCTGCGCTACGGTGAGCGCTTCCTGCCGGGTGAAGCGAAAGAGTTTCGGAATGCCGTTTGCGAGCCGCGGATCGGTCAAGATCCACTACACCGATACCGGCGGGCCGGGGCCGGCGGTGGTGTTCGGACACAGCCTGTTCATGGACCAGGAGATGTTCGCCCCGCAGATGGACGCGCTCGCGCCCGACTACCGGATCATCGCCATCGACTCGCGCGGCCACGGGGCCGGCGAGGACGACGAAATCCCGTTCAGCTACTGGGATCTCGCCCGTGACGCCTGGGTGGTGGTGGACGAGCTGGGTCTCGAGCGCGTCGTGGTGGGCGGGGTCGCGCACGGCGGGTTCACGGCCGTGCGCATGGCGCTGCTGGCGCGGCCGCGGGTGGCGGGGCTGATCGTGATCGGGTCGAGTGCGGCGGCCATGACGCCGCAGCGGCGTGCCGGGTACCGCGAGGTGCTCGACATGTGGGCGAGCAGCGCGACCCCGGGGCCCACCATCAGAATGGTGTGCTCGCTCATGATCGGGGGCACCGCCGCCGATCAGCAGCCGTGGCGGGCGAAGTGGGCCACCGCCCCGCGCAATCGGATGCGGTTGGCGGGCGAATGCCTGGTCAACCGTGACTCGGTGCACGAGCTGCTCGGTGACATCGACTGTCCGGCACTGGTGATCCGCGGGCTGGCCGATCAGGCCACCAGCGCCGAGGAGGTCGCGGAACTGGCTGCGGCGCTGGGCAGTCCGGCCCCGGTGCACACCATCGCCGGGGCCGCCATGACACCGAACCTCACCCACCCCGGCGAGGTCAACGCGCTGCTGCGGGAGTTCCTCGCCGCCCTGCCGTCCTGATCAGGTCTCGACCAGTCCGAGGAACAGCTGGTGCGCCGGACCCGGCGCGGTCCCGCGATAGCGCTGCACCCGCACGTCGAACACGGTGGCGGTGCGCGGATCGCGCAGCGTGAAGGTGGGGTCGTGGCGGCCGATGTGCACATGTCCCGCGGTCCACAGCCGCCGGAAGTCGGGTTGCTCGCCCAGTTCCCGTAGCAGCTGGTCGATCTCGTCGCGGCCGCGGGACCCGGCGGCGTAGGCGCGGAAACGCCCGACCATCAACTGGGCCTCGCGCTCCCACTCCTCGACCACGAGGCGTGCCCGCGGGTCGGTGAACATCCACCGCAGCACGTGGCCGTGTCGCGACAATCCCGGCAGCGCCGCGTCGAAGGCGCTGTTGCACGCCACCACATGCCAGCCGTCGTCGAGGGCCGCCGCCAGATGCGGCAGCAGCGCGTCGAGAATGGTGCGCACCGCGCCCACCGCCGGATCCCCGACGCGCAGCGCCCGCGCGGACGAGGCGGCCGGGCGCTGCTGGGCCAGGTGGTAGAGGTGGATGCGCTCGGCCACATCCAGCTCCAGCACCGCCGCCAGCGAATCCAGAATGGCCGGGCCGGGATTGAGCGCCTCACCCTGTTCGATCTTGGCGATATAGCCCAGGCTGGCGTGGGTGGCCTCGGCCAGCTGCTTGCGGGTCAGGCCCGCCGGATGCCGGCCGGTGGCCCGTGCGCGCCGCTCGCGCACGAACTCGGCCAGTGTGGGCGCGCGCAGCCCCTCGGCGCTCGGCAGCCCGAATTCGTTGTCGGCCAACGGCATCCCCTCGAACAGATCAGCGTGGCTCCACCCTAGGTGCCCGCCCGCCGACGGGTGCGGTGGAACGACGAGCCGGGGTGCCAGGATGCGGCGGTACCACCGCCGGTGGTCGCGCTGCGGAAACCTGTTTCGCGCAGTGGTGCTCGCGAATTCGCCTGCTCATGACTGGGGTATCCGAGCGGTTGCCAAGCGGGGAGCTCGCATTCGATATTGGCCGTGCGAGGGACGGCAGCGGCGCCGGCCGGGGAGTCGATGGGGGTATCGGCGAATAGCGAGGAGCGGCACCGGAAATGGCCAGTAATTCATTGTCGGGCGACGAATCGGGGCTGCGGTCGCGCCCGATAGTGATCGGGGAACGATCGTTTCCCTATTATTTCGGTCGCCACTGCATCACCGAGATCGGTGCGGCCATCGCCGCGCTGGGCGCGGACCGGCTGGTATTCGTCACCGACGACGAGGTGCTGTCCCGCTACCGCCGTGATATCGACCGGCTGGCCGGATCGATTCCGTCCCTGATCCTTTCGCATCCCTCCGGCGAGTCCATGAAAACGCTGACCTGCCTGTCCGGCCACCTGGAAACCGCTTTGCGCGCGGGCATCACGCGACGGTCGGTGGTGGTGTCCTTCGGGGGTGGCGTGCCCGGCAATCTGGCGGGGCTGATGGCGAATCTGCTGTTCCGGGGTGTGCGGCTGGTGCACGTGCCGACCACGACCATCGCGGCGATGGATTCGGTGCTCTCGCTCAAGCAGGCCATCAACAGCGGAGTGGGCAAGAACCATCTGGGCACCTATTACGCGCCCGAGGCGGTATTCACCGACGTCGAGTTCTTCACCACCCTGCCCGAGCGTGAATTGCGTTCGGGCCTGTGCGAAATGGCGAAGAACTGCCTCGCGATCGACCCGTCCGCATTGGCCGGGTTGCGGGCGGTGATCGGGAACATGACCGCACCGGATTCGCTGCTGTGGCTGCTGGACGCCAGCATTGCCGCGAAATCCGCGGTCACCCGGGACGACACGTACGAGCGCGGCGCGGGGCTGGTCCTCGAATACGGTCACACCGTCGGCCACGCCATCGAGATCTGCGATCATCGCGTGCGCGGCGCGGCGGGTCTGCCGCACGGCACCGCGATTGCGCTGGGAATGCTGGTGGCCGCGCACATCTCGCATGCGCGCGGGTGGCTGTCCGACGACGAGGTGAGCGTCCACTACGAGATCGTCACCGGTCTGGGGG
>NZ_JBHZCS010000085.1:0-42059 GCF_042755705.1 Nocardia sp. NPDC059154 | reverse complement strand
GCCCGTCGGGGGCCGTCCCCTCCTCAAAACAGGCACGCAATACACCGAGCACCCCGCCACCACGCACCCACACCATTTCGCAACAGCCCGGAAATCGCTGTTCTACAGCGGATTGTGCGGGATTACACCGGTCGTCCGAAACTCGGCAATAGCGTGCACTGCCGGCGGTTGATCAGCCGCCCGGAATGCCAGCGGCCCGTTGATCTTTCGCGGTGAGGCGCTGGTCGGTTCGGTCGGCGGCATGTCTACAGGATTGCAGCTTGGACCCGGTCGACTACGTCGATGGATTCGGCAGCGTCGGAGACGTGATCGGCTTCACGGCAAACGATCCCGACACCGAGCACCGACAGACCTACTTCGCATACCTCGACTGGGGCCTACTGCAGTCGGTCGAACCAGCACCGGATTGGTACCCCCGCAGGCATTGACTCGGTCCATACAACCGTTCGGGACAGGTTGGCTGTTTCAGCCGGTGGCGAATGGGGATTCGACGAACTCGACCGGACCGAACTCGTCGGAGGCTTGCTCGCGCGCCCCGGCAATACTGTGGTGGCAGGTGTCGGTGATGACATTCCACTCCCCGTCGCAATAGAACAAGTACACCTCAGGGCTCGCGTCGTACCGCGCTATCGCCAGTCCTACGAAGTCATTGACGACGAGACCGTCCACCTCGTGCCTTGTGCGTCCAGATGGTGTCGCACCGCGGATGTCTGCTGTTGCCAGCACGCGTGCGCCATCGAGAAATCGCGGTACGTCCGTCACGAACCGAATTGTGCACCTACGCCGACCGCTCGCGCTTGTCGCCCTCGCATTGAAGACGTGCACTGAAATCAGTTTCGGATGTTCTGCACCGCAACAGGTTCCGGCCGCCAGTGCCTCGCGCGGGCCGGTTCAGTCAGCGCGGTATGCGGCACTTGCGGACGTTCCGTCGACGCCAACGGACCGAGGTCATCTCGGCGCCGTTGATCTTCGAGTCGCGGCGGTTGGCGGCTTCGAACCGTGCGGGGAGCGGCGCCAGAAGCGGACGTTTCGGCTGGCATGAGCGTGTACCGCCGGCGAATGACCGGATCGTCGAAGTCGGGCCTACGAATCCTTTGTACTGGGTGCTACGAATCCTTTGTGAGGTGCCCGCCCGGCGCCAGTGCTTCGGGGCGTGATCGTCTTCTGGGAGTTCACGTCGGCCCTTGCGGGCGTGCGCGCGTCTCCGGCACGCAGCGGTTTCGCAGGGGGTGACCACATCGGGACAAGGTTCGGATGAGGAGCTGAGGGAATGCGCATCGTGGTTGATCTGAATCGGTGTCAGGGGTATGCGCAGTGCGTTCCGCTGGCACCGGATGTGCTCGAAATGCTGGGTGAGGAGGCGCTGGCGTATGACCCCAACCCTGATGACACGCAGCGCCAGCGCGTCTCGAGAGCGGCGGCGGCGTGCCCGGTCCAGGCGATCGTCGTGGAGACCTATACACCCGACGGGCCGGAGCCTGTTACTCCCGACGGGCCGGAGCCGGTGGCATGAGCACCGCGTCGCTGGCCGCGGACCTGGTCAGGGCGTTTCGGGCCGAGGGTCGGATCGTGATCGTGGGGGCGTCGCTGGCCGGGCTTCGCGCCGCGGAGGCTTTGCGGGACAAGGGCTTCCACGGGTCTTTGACCCTGGTCGGTGACGAGACCCACGAACCGTACGACCGCCCGCCGTTGTCCAAGCAAGTCCTCGAGGGCTGGGTTCGCGCCGATCACACCAAGCTTCCCCGTATGCGGGCCATCGACGCGCAGTGGCGGCTGGGTGTGGCCGCGACCGGTTTGGACCGGGTGAACAAACAAGTCTTGCTGGCCACCGGAGACACGGTGCCCTATGACCGGCTGCTCATCGCCACCGGCGTTCGGGCACGGCCGTGGTTCAACCCGGCCGAGGGGGCCCTGCAGGGGGTGTTCACGGTGCGCACCTGCGATGACGCGGCCCGGCTGCAGGCAGCACTGCATTCGAGCCCGAAGCGGGTTCTCGTCGTCGGCTCGGGGTTTGTCGGCTCCGAGATGGCTTCGGTGTGCTGCAAGCTGGGGTTGCCGGTGACCGTCGCCGAGCGCGGAGGCGGGCCGCTGGTGGGGCCGCTGGGCGGGGTGATCGGCGACATCGCCGCCCGGATGCAGCGCGGCGCCGGCGTGGACCTGCGCACCGGCGTGTCCGTGGAAGCCCTCGACGGCGATGCCGGCGGGCATGTGCGCCGGGCCCGGCTGTCGGATGGGACCACGCTCGATGTCGATGTGGTGGTGGCGTCGTTGGGGTCGATCCGCAACGTCGAGTGGCTGGCAGGTGCCGGGTTGGCCGCTGGTTTCTGGGGAGTCGGCTGCGATGCGGGCTGTCGCGCGTTCGACATCAACGGGGTGGTGACCGACAACATCTTCGTGGCCGGGGACGTCGCGCGTCAGCCACACGTGCTGTACGGGTATCAGTTCATTTCGATGGAGCACTGGGACAACGCGGTGTGCGGGGCGCAGGTCGCCGCGAACAACATGATCAACCTGGAGACCGAGCGGCGACCGCACTTGCCGCTGCCCTCGTTCTGGTCGGGCCAATTCGGGGTGAACATCAAGGGTGTGGGGGTGTGCTCGTTCGGCGATGAGATCGTGTTCACCCAGGGGTCTCCCGAGGATTATCGCTTCGCCGCGGCCTACGGCCACCGCGGCCGCATCGTCGGGGCGGTGACGTTCAACCATGGCAAGTGGCTGCCGTACTACGCGGCGATGATCGAGCGCTCGGCACCGTTCCCACCACCGCCGCCGGGCTACGACCAAGCGCCTGACCCAGCACCGATGCCGGCCCGCTTCCCCGATCCACGAGTACTGACCGAGATTCCCGATGTGGTGCTGACCGGTCACGACCCCACCTCACGAGGCGCCGAGTTCCACTGACCAAGGGAGCCAGCATGACCGCAGCGAGCGCCTGGGCGGAGGCGATGAAATACGAACACCGCGCCGACCCGTACCCGTTCTTCGACCAACTGCGCCAGACCCCCGTGGCGCGAGTTGCCGACAACCTGTACGTGGTGACCGGGTATGAGGAACTACTGACGCTGGCGCACGACCCCCGGGTCAGCTCCGATATCAGCCGCAGCCCGCTGGGAGCCACCCTGACGTCAGGCGCCGACTCGGAGCCCGGTGCCGAGGACATGCAGGCCTACGGTCGCCGGCCGAGCATCATCGTCTCCGATCCCCCCGAGCACGATCGGGCGCGCCGGCAGGTGATGCGCCACTTCATCTCACCGCATTCACCCGATGTCATCCCCGGCATGGAGCCCGACATCGTGCGACTGTGCAACCAACTGCTCGACGGCATCGAGGCCAGCGGCAGGACCAGGCTGGATGTGGTCGACGATTACGCCTACCCGGTGCCGGTGATGGTGATCTGCAAGATCCTCGGGGTCCCGCTCGCAGACGAACCCATGTTCCATGCCTGGATCCGCGACATGTTGACCGGCATAGATCTGGGCCCGGATGCGACCACCGAGCAGGGCAGGGCCCGCGCCGAGAAGTCCCGCGCAAGCCGTGACGCGCTCATGGACTACCTGGCCGGCCTGATCGAGCAGCTCCAACGCGAGCCCGGGCAGGGATTGTTGTCCAAACTGATTCACGACCAGGGCCCCGATGGTCCGATGCCTGCCGAACAGGTGTTGTCCAATGCGGTGCTGCTGCTGGTCGCCGGTCATGACTCGACGGTCAACACCATCACCAACTGTGTGATGACGCTGCTGCGCAACCCCGGGTCCTACGACCAGGTCCGCAGCCGACCGGAGCTGCTCCCACGCGCGATCGAAGAGGTCCAGCGGCTGCAGGCGGCGGTGCAGTTCTTCCCCAGCCGCAGCGCCACCGCCGATATCGACATCGCAGGCACCGTCATCCCGAAAGGGGCCTCGGTGCACCTGGTCTACGCCGCCGCCAACCGCGACCCGAACCGCTTTGCCAACCCGAACCGCTTCGACCTCCACCGCCCCGACAACGAACACTTCGGCTGGGGCAGCGGCATCCACACCTGCCTGGGCGGCCCGCTCGCACGACTGGAAGTCAACCTGGCGCTGGAAACCTTCCTACGCCGCGTCGCCACACCCCGCCTGGTCGTCGACCCGCCACCCTATCGGCGAAGCCAAATCTTCCGCGGCCCCCAGCACCTGCTCATCGACTTCGACCACATCACCGACTGAGCAGCCCCACGACCGACCGTTTGCTCACGCCTCGAGTGAGCAAACGGTTGCGACGGTTATATCTACTCGGCAATCTCGGTTCGTTCGAACCACTCGTACACAGGCAGCCGCCCCTCGACGGTATCTGTGAACCTTGGGGTGCTTTTGTAATGTTCGTAGCCGGCACGACGCTCGATCTTCACCTCGAAACCGGGCGGCGTGATCGGGACGATTCGCGTGGGCATGTCATCTGGTCCGCCTTCGATGAAACACTTCGTCGACATCATGCGCTCCTTTCGTTGATTGACCAGCTCAGCGGCATTCTATCGATCAATTAACGGCAGAAGTGGGGCAACGGAATACTGCCTATGCACATCCTCCATTCGACATGAGCGCGCACTGCCGGCGCCGAGAATTCATCGGAGCCCGGCAGGAGCGAGAGTGGTTGCAGGCCAACCACTCTGGATTGCACACGGACCGGGTTCTGTTCTGTGCCAAGGAAACGACCTACAAGGCGTGGTTTCCGCTAACGAAGCGCTGGCTCGGATTCGAGGATGCGCACATCGCCTTCACTGTCGATGCGGTGGGCAGCGGCCGTGCCTGCGGATCATCCGGAAACTCTATGCGGCACTACCAAACCACTTGACACAAAACGACTTACGTTGATGTGCGTGCGTTGATATTGCGGTGAGAGGCGGTGTCGCCTATCTCGCCGATGGTGTGAGCACGATTCTCCCGAACACCTCGCCAGCTTCCATTTTCTGGTGCGCCAGCACAGCTTGTTCCAGTGAAAGCGTCTCGTGCACAACCGCTTCCAGCTCGCCGCTGGCCGCGGCGGCGAACAGTTCGGCGGTCGCGGCGCGTCGGTCGGGTGCGGGCACGGTGTCGGCGCTGAAGGTCGCGAACGACATCGACTTCCTGAAGGCCACGACCATCTCCGGGAGGGGGACGAGCGTCTCGGCCGAGGCGACGGCGCGCTCGGTGTAGCCGCCGTCCTCACCGGTGAACGCCCACACGCGCTGACCGATCCACGCCGTGTCGACACCCTCGCCGACCTCGGTCACGGTGCCCGCGACCTCTTGGCCAGGGATGCGACCGGGCGTGGCTCCGTAGGCGGCCAGCGCGCCACTTCGGATCAGGGCGTCGACACCGCCGACACCGATCGCCTCGGTCGTGATCGACACCTGCCCGGCGGCCGGATTCGGGTCGGGGAGCTCGACCACCGCGAGGACTTCGGGACCTCCGAACGCTGGGACCATCACTGCATGCATTGGTTTCTCCGTGCTCTGTTCGATCGGACAGACCAACGGACCGTAACGGACGCCCCTGTCCGTTTAGCTAAAGTGAGAGTGGTGACCGCTCGTTTGCCTCACACCCTGCGCTCCGACGCCCGCGACAACCGCGAACGCATCCTCGACGCGGCTCGCGCGGTATTCGTCACCGACGGCCTGGAGGTGCCGATGCGGACCATCGCCCGCCGCGCCGAGGTCGGCCCCGCCACCCTCTACCGCCATTTCCCGACCAAACAGATGCTGGTCGCCGAGGCGTTCACCGATCAGATGCTCGCCTGCCAGACCCTCGTGGACGAAGGGCTCGCCGACCCCGATCCCTGGCACGGCTTCTGCCTCACCCTCGAGAAACTCTGTGAGCTGCAAGCACGCGACCACGGCTTCACCGCAGCCTTCATGTCCACCTACCCACACGCCATGGACTTCACCGCGATCCGCACCGCCGCGCTCACAGGCGCCGCCGAACTGATCCGCCGCGCCAAGGACACCGGCCGCCTACGCCCCGACATCGTCCTGGACGACCTCGTCCTCATGATCATGGCCAACAACGGCATCCAGGCCAGCACACCGGCAGCACGAATCGCGGCCTCCCGCCGCTTCGCCGCCCTCATGATCCAAGCGTTCCGAACTTCGCCCACGTCTGCATCGCTGCCACCAGCGCCACGATTGATGCCCGCGATGCCCGGACCCAAATCCGACAGGTGAATCACAGGACGACCGAAGGGCAACGCCCGGTCGTCGGCAGTTGCGTACGTTCCGTCAGCCCCGGATCGGCACGGCCAGTTGATCTTTGCCTGCCCCGTAACCCATCACAAGCACTCGATGAGGTGTTGCGATGACCGCCCGAACCCGCAGGCAGTTCCGGACGTTCCGCGCGGACGCTAACGGCCCGAGATAGCCTCGGGCCGTTGATCTTCGGACTGTTGTCCGCTACTTGACCGAGCTGGCCAACTGATCGGCATAGGGGGCAGTGAATTTTCCGACAATGGGAAGCTCCGCGCGGACACCGCCGGTGTTGTTCGCCTGGACCATGGCCATGATCCAGACGACGACCGCGAAGACCGCGACTGCGAGTCCGGCGAGGCTGAAGATGATCCCCACGACTCCGAGGAGCGAGCCGACGATGCTCAGCACGATGTTGACCACCGAGACCGCCCCGAAGAAGACGATCGATTGCGAGGCATGGAATTTCACATCGGGATCATTCTTTCCCACAAATAGGAAGATGATTCCGGTGAGCCACCCCAGCGCGTACGACAGGATCGCACTGGTCTTTTTGTCCAAGCCGGCGGACTGCGGTTGGTTCGCGGGAGGTTGAGAAGATGTCATGGGGTAAGTAGACGCCGCGCGCGCCTCCTACCGATCCCAACTTTCTGCACGAACCCACAGGTCGCGGGCCGGCCGACGACTGGGATCCCGGACGTGGTTCTCTTGACGGGATGACTGCCGACGAGCTCGAAACGCCTGGGCAACAGCTCATTACACAATCGAGCACCGAAAGGCCGCAGAGTAGCCAAGTCGGTCTCCGAGCAAGGAGCGCTGCACGGTCATCGTCATGCAGCGGTGTGTTCGGTCGGCCTCGAATCGATACGGCCACCTGAAGGTCGCCTGCCCCGCGCCGGCCGGTTCGATCAGCGCGGGATGCGGCTAATATCGTGCGCCGGGGTGATTGGGTAGACCCCCGCCCCCGGTCTACAGCGCACGGCCATGTATCGCGCCGCTGCGGACGCAACATCTGCCCGGGATTCGGGTATGAGGCGCTGTCGGTGAGGGGTGTCGGGACCTGCTGGCAGAGTGGGCGGCGAGGTGGCAGCGGCTGATTCGAGGGAGGTCTGCGCGGCGTGGGAAGACGGGTTCTGGTGACCGGCTCACGGTCATGGGGGGACCGGCGCGTCATTCGGGATGCGTTGGCCGAGGTGTGGGATCCGGATGCCGTTCTCGTGTCGGGGGCTTGTCCGACCGGTGCCGACGCGCTGTGCGAGGCGTGCTGGACTCATTGGGGTGGGCAGGTTGAACGGCATCCGGCGGATTGGAAGCAGTTCGGTCGGAGCGCGGGCTTTCAGCGGAACGCAGAGTTGGTGCAGTTGGGCGCCGATGTGTGCCTGGCCTTCATTCGCGACGGTTCGGCCGGTGCCAGCCATACTGCCGATTTGGCGCAACGAGCTGGCATCCCGACGCGCATCTTCCGGTCCGGGATCGTGCCCGAGGGTGTTGGGCGCTGACGGTGGCGGCGGGTCCACTCGATGATGGTTACGGGGTTTCCAAACCCTGGGTCGCTGGATCGATGTCAACGGCTACCGCTCGACCGGCTACCCCAGGGAAACCAACCTGGAATGCCCCGCGAACCTCGACGACTGGGTTACCGAGTTTCAGGAACCGGTCGTCAAGAACCAGAGCACCACCTGACCAACCCAAAACTCCGGCCCCGGTCGGCCTAGGTGCCATGCGGGCGCCACAAAGATCCCGCCCACAGCCAACGCGTCCGGGCAATCCTGATCTACCTGGAACAGCGAACCACCACCGGTATCCCAAGGGAATGACCCAGCCGTCTATAACTGGAGGTCAGTTCCCGGTCTCGCCCGGTACGAGCGACGAGATCTCCAGCAGGTGGACATCGGTGTTGGTACAGGCGCTTATCTCCCAGGTCAGGAAGAACGACTCCGTGTTGTCCGGCGGGTAGATTCGCAGGCCGGCGGCAGTGACCTTGTGGCACTTGTCGCCGTAATTCCCGGCATCGGTGATGCGGAGTACGGCGGAGGCCTTCTCGTTGATCCCCAGGGTGACCGTCGGCTTCGGCTTGTCTCGATCGGCAGGGGCTCCGATCGGGTCGCCGGTGCGGCTGTTGGCGAACGAGACTCCGGGGAATCCGGTCAGGGTGCAGGGATGCATTCCGGCGTTCGTGAAGATGAGCGGGGTGTACGCGCTACCCGCTGCTCCGTCGGACCGGCCCTTGGACAGCTTCAGATCGGCAGCGCGGCACAGCGCGGGGCCGGTCGGCCTACCGCCGGTGTCTGCGGAAGTGGTGGTGCCCGGGGCAGGTGTGCCGCCGTCGGATGCGGTGGCTGTCGCAGTTGCGGTTTCGGACACGGTGACAGTCGACGGGGAGGCACCGGTGTTGTCGGGCCCACATCCCGCCAGTGCCAGTGTGCCGACCGCGAGCAGCGCTGCGGTGGTGGTCTTCAGGGCTGTCATCGGTCCCTCCACATCTGATCACAACCACCACAACGTGATTCGGATCGCCTATACCGTCAGCACCGCGAATGACGTTGCTGTACCTGGCTATCGGATGATGCGCCCGCGAACGTAACACCGTGTCAGCGAAATAGGGACGCAAGCCGGCTCAATTGCTGGGTCCTACTTGTCGGCTGGCGCGTACACCAGCTCGAGGATTCCGGACGGGAAGGCCGTGCTTTTCACCAAGCGCAAATTCACGGGCTGATCCAGCTCGGGGAACAGCGGCGCGCCCTTGCCCGTGGCGGCGGGCAGCACCCACAGCCGGTACTCGTCGACCACGCCGAGCTTGATCAGGGAGTGCATGAACTCGGTGCCGCCGACGGCGACGAGGTCCTTGCCGGGCTCGGCCTTGAGCTTGGCGATCTCCTCGGTCGTGTCACCGCTGGCGATCCGGGTCTCGGGCCAGTCATCGGCGGATTTCAGGGTGCGGGAGAACACGACCTTGGGGATCTCGTTCATGGCCTCGGCGGACGGGTGGTCGGAGGTGGGCCAGTATCCGGCCATGATCTCGTAGCTGTTGCGGCCCATGAGGAAGGCCCCAGCCTCCCACAGCTGGTTGACAAAGTACTGCTCCTGCTCGGGGTCGTCGACGCTCATCATGACGTCCCGGATTCCGTTGTCCGCGTCAGCGCTTTTACCGTCGAGCGAGACGTAAAAACCCAGAATCAACTTCCGCATGCCAGTGCCTCCATGTGTTTTCGGTATGTCCAGAGGTATCGACGATGGATCCACCCGATATTCATCGGTGCCGCCAAGATCGTGTACACGCCCGTGCAAACGCCCCGAACTCGGCAGAAGGGGATGCCCTGGGCCGCAGCCGGTCTCGCTGCCGGCCCTCCAACAGCGCGGGAAGCGGTATAGAGCGATTCCGCCGACTCAGGATGCCTCCCAGCCGGGCGGTTACAGGGCGAGCATGGCGGCAGCGACCTGGTCGGCCGCGGCGTTGCGCAGGGCGGTGCCCATGTCGTCGAGGACGAGCAGTCGCGCCCCAGGGATTTCGGCGGCGAGGACCCCGCCGTTGCCGACCGGGAAGAACGGATCGGCGCGACCGTGCACCACGAGCGTGGGCACGTCGAGCTCACCGAGCCGCTCCCGCCAGCGCGGGGCGCAGTCGATCCGGGAGAACACCATTCCGAGCTGGTTCGCCTGATGCACCGCGGGATCGCTCGACGCCGTTCGATCCCAGATTCGGGCCGCCGTCGCCTGCGCTTCCTCCGGATCGTTGCCCAGCGGCTCGGCCCCGGAGGCGGCGAACGCCGCGACAGCGTCCCGGTCGGTCCAGTCCGGCAGCGGGCGGGAGAACAGCGCGCCCATGACCGCGAGGTCGTGTTCCGGCAGGTCCTCGTCCACCGGGCCCGGCGCCACCGGCCGAGTGCCGGCGAGGGTCAGGGCGGAGAACACGTCCGGGTGGTCCAGCGCGGCGACCTGAGCGACCATCCCACCGACGCCGACTCCACCGAGATGGGCGGTCCCGGCGCCGAGCACCTCGACCAGCGCGGCCGCGTCGGCCACGAGATCCCGTAGGTCGTATGCCGGATTCTCCGGGTCGAGGGTCGTCGACGCGCCGGAGTCGCGCAGGTCGTAGCGGACCACGCGCCGCCCGCCCGACGCGAGCCGCTCGCACAGCGCGTCGGGCCAGGACAACATCGTTGTGCCGCCGGCCAGCAGGACCAGCGGATCGTCCTCGCGCCCGAAGCTCTCGATACCCAGATCCACACCATTCGCCCGCACCGACGTCATGCCATCCCGAAACGGTCTCGTCATGCCTGGACTCCTCTCTGTCGGTATATATCCAGAGATATCGACGACGCATTCACCCGAAAGTCATCGGTGCAGCCGAAATCGTGTACACCGCTGCGGATGCCCTGTAATCCGCAGTTGCGGACGTTCGGTCGACGTCAGATGGGCATGGCCGGTTGATCTTCCGCCGCCCATGCTGGCCGGTTCGGTCAGCGCGGTATGCGGCATTCAGTGCGTTCGGCGGTTGGGGCCATGGAGGCGGGGAGGGCGTGACATATGATCTGATCATTGCGCAGGAGGGAGCCCGATGGAGAGCCCGATCGAGGTGGTGCGCAGGTTCTGCGCGGCGTGGTCCGACGATGCCGGGGTCAGTGACCTCGCCGCATTCTTCACAGACGACGCGGTCTACCACAACATCCCGATGGCACCGGTCACTGGCAGGGAAGCGATCGCCGACTACATCGCCTCGTTCATCCGCCCTGGCCCGCCAGGCATCATGGGCATCGACTTCCGCATCGTCAACATCGCAGCCAGTGGTCCGGTCGTGATGACCGAGCGCGTGGACGTCTTCACGCTCCCCGACAGGTCTTTCGAGCTCCCGGTCATGGGGACCTTCGAGGTCAGGGACGGCAGGATCAGCGCCTGGCGAGATTATTTCGACCTGAACCAGTTCACCAGCCGGATGGGATGACTCCGGTCGGCTGCCCGAACTTCGTCGGCTTTTCGGCGATTACTACCGAGACCCCGAAGTGCCGCGTGTAGCAAAGGATTACTGCGGACAAACGTCCCGCGTTCGGCTAGCTGGAGACTGGTGTCAGGGTCGGGTCGCGGCCAGGATTTGATCCAACAACGACGCGAATCAGCAGGCCCGGGAGGGTAATCGGGGACGACTCCTGTGGCGCTCAGGGTGTCGTCGATCGCGGCCGGGAAGGGGTGCTCGGGCGCCAGCCGGTAGTCCACCGAAAAGGCACGGAAACCGGTGCGGGTCACCAGGTTCGCGGTCAGTGACATCACCGTCGGGTGAGCCGTAGATGAAGCCGCCACCATGGAAGTACAGGATGGTCCCGGGCGCGCGGGCTCGATCGGTTCGGCGAGCACGGCAGGCCGGGTGCCGAGTGCCATTGTTCGGGTACGTATCTCGGTCGGCACGTTCATCCGGGCCATCAGCGCTCGGAATCCCGCGCGGATTTCCTCGACCGATTCTCCCAGCGGCTGACCGAGTTGTTCGGCAGCACCATCACGGGTTCTTCTTTATCGGCTGTCGCGCAAGCCCTTTCGCAGCTTCGTGACAGGCTCGAGCGCGAACAGGTCGGTCTGCCCGCAGGTTGATCGGCTGCCGCTGGGCGGCCGGCCGGTGAGGTGCAGGTCAGTTCTGCGGGGCGGGTTGAGGCTGTGGATCGGCCCATTTGGAGGTGCCCGGTGCGGCCTGCCAGGTATTCAGCAGGTCGATGCCCGCGGCGATCAACGTCGGGCCGCCCGCCACCAGGCCACCGATGATTCCGCCTGCCGGTACCCCGGCAACACCGCCGGGGATGCAGCCGATCGCGATGCTGGCGACGCAACCGACGACGAAACCGATTATCCCGCCGACCAATGCGCCGACTTGACCGGCGACCGACAGCTTGCTGCTGAATTCGTTCAACGCTCGCTGGTCCTCTGTGGGCGAGGCAATTGGTTCGAGCGCGAGCTGCTGGTTGGAGATCTGTACTCCTTCAGGCCTTTTCGGTGTGATCTCCAGAACGGTGTCGTCGTTCTTCGTGACCGCTTTGACCGGAACCCGAACGTCCCCGATTCGGTAATCGAGCGGCATCGACAGTACCGTCGCACCGCTATCGTCCTTGATGTTGGCCACCTGGGTCTTCGGAGCGTCGGACGTCGCGCCGTCCTGCTCGCTCAGCGCGAACCTCGCGCCCCGCAACGTGGCGACGACGGTCTTGTCGACCACTTTGAGTGAGTACTTGATCCCAGGATCGGCCGGGGCGGCTGGCTCGGCATGCACGGTCCCCAGGTCGGCGGTCAGCGCGCCGGCAACCAGTACGGCGGCCACGGTGATGCTGCGGAATTTCATTCGATGTCCCAATCCATCGTCGGGTTGCCCACACAACCGTCGCCATGCGAGACATCTTGTCTCCCAATGGAATTCCGCCACAATCAGTAGCGGGAGCGGTGCGGTCAACGGCAATCCTGACCAGGCTAGAACGGGTTGTAGCCGGAAGGGGGCGCTGATGATCCCCGATAGAGCACGCGATGATCATTTAGTGATGCGGTGACGGATTGCCGACGATGATTTCTGGTTTGGTCCGAAGCCAAAGCGGCTCGGTGACAGTGTGATCGGAGAAGTCGACCCGAAGCCGGAGGCTCAGCCTCGAACACACCGGTCATTGGATAAGCGACCCTTTTCGATCGGCTCGCGCTTCAGGGATCGTTCGGCCGCTCCTCCAGTCTGTGAACGTGTTCTGCTGACCTTGCACCGTGGCTCACGGTGGCATGCGAGACTCTCTGCATGGCCAAGGCTTCTGCTCTTCCGCCAGGGTTTCATTCAGTGACACCACGCATGGTGGTCGATGACCAGCTTGCCGCGGTCGAGTTCCTGCGGACGGTGTTCGAAGCAGTCGGCGACGTCGAGCCGAATCGACCGACCGAGGTCCGGATCGGCGACTCGCTGGTTATGGTGTCGGCATCTGGCGAACGCGAGGTGTTTCCAGCCTTTCTGTACGTCTATGTCGATGACGTCGCCGCCACATATCAGCGGGCGCTGACCTCGGGTGCAGTCACCGTGGAGGCACCGCTCGACACGCCGTATGGTGACCGCCGAGCCATGGTGCGTGACCCGTTCGGCAACGTCTATCAGATCGCGAGTCGGCGCGGGACCACCGCTTGAGGTTGAGCCCAGCGGCAGCGGATAGTCAGCGGCCGAAGCGATTCCGGCGATAGGCAGCACCGAAATCTCCCTGAACGGTCAGAGGACCGTTTCGCCGTCGGATTCGGGGGCCTCGGTCCGGCGGCGGAGGACGTGTGGGATGCGGGCCGCCGGTGGGATGACAATGCCGGCGTCGGCGAGCCTGGTCGCTGCTTGTTCGGGGTCGGCGGGGTTGCCGACGGTGGGGCCGTGGCCGATGGGGACTACCGAGTGGACGATGGTGTCGGGGTAGATGTGGACGTAATTGAAGGCTTGGGCGCCGTCGCGGCCGCGTTGGCCGCCCTCGGCCGCGGCCATGTCCTGGCTGTAGCAGGTGGCCGAGGCCACTGAGACCGGGATGCCGGCGAAGGTGGCGGTGCTCGAAAGGTGCAGGTGCCCAGCCAGAATGGCGCGGACGTCGGTGCCGTCGAGGACGTCGGCGAGGCGGCGCTGGTCGCGTAGTTCGACCAGGACAGCCAGGTCCTGGACGCAGGGGATGGGCGGGTGGTGCATGGCGAGGACGGTGCCGAAGGGGGCGGGTTCGGCGAGAACCTCACGCAGCCAGGCCAATTGGTCGTCGGTGATCTCGCCCCAGTGGTGGCCGGGGACGGTGGTGTCGAGGGCGATGACGCGCAACCCGTCGAACATGTGGACCGCGTCGAACGGTGCGCCGGAAGCCGCGTCGTTCGAAGGCACCGCGTCGAGGAGTTCCTCGCGCAGGGCCGCGCGGTCGTCGTGGTTGCCGGCGACCCACACCACGGGCGCGCCGATCCGTTCGGCCCACGGCTCCACCAGATCCCGCAGCTTGCGGTACGCGCCCGGCTCGCCCTGGTCGGCGAGGTCGCCGGTGAAGACGATGGCGGTCGGCGCGATGCGGCTGGCCTCGGCCTGCCCGAGCAGCGCGGTCAGCCGCGCCTCGGCGTCGACCGCACCGTAGAGCTCGGTGTCGGCGGCGATCAGATGGGTGTCGCTGAAATGGAACAGGACATGATCTGCCCTCGGATACTCGGCGACTCGCGAGATGTGCACGGACATCCTCCCCGGCATTGTCAGTGGTGTGCGCCCTGGGCTTGCCGACCCTGTCGACTGCGCTTGCCGAATTCGTCGCCAGAATAGCGAAGCCCGTTTCTTTCAGGTTGCCCGCGCCCAGTGACGACATGCTTGCGGGAAGGTGAGATTTGGGTGTCGGGCTAATGCCCGAGGCTACCGGCCAGCACTCGCTGATTCGCCTGCTCCTGTACATGCAGCAGGGTGAAGAAGCGACGCAGCATCAGGGCAGCGGTGGTGGCCAGACCGGTGGTCAGACCCCACCACACGCCCGCCGCGCCCAGGTGCGCGGGGAACGCGAGCAGCAGCGCCGTGGGCAATCCCACACCCCAGTACCCGACGAGGGAGAGCCGGAACCCGCCCTTGGTGTCCTTGAGTCCGCGCAGCAGCCCGACCCCGATGTTCTGGGCGGCGTCGAAGAACTGCAGGACGATGGCGATCAGCAGCAGCGTGTGCGCCAGTGCCACCGTGGCCGAATCACTGTCGGCCAGGAGCGGACGCAGCACCCAGTCCGGCGCCAGCACATACGCGACACCCGTGACCCCGGCGACCACTGCCACGCACCGCAGCGCCAGCCACGCCACCGACCGCGCATGCGCGAACTCGTCCCGCGCCACCGCCTTGCTCACCAGGATCGACGCCCCGTGCGAGAGCCCGATCGCCACCTGGAACACGATGTACACGATCTGATAGACGACATTGTGCGCCGCCAGCGCCGCCGCCCCCAGACTCCCCATCGCCAGCGCCAGCACCGAGAACATGCCCGCCTCCGACCCGTAGGTCAGCGCGATCGGCGTCCCCAGCCGCAACTCCTCCCACACCGTCGCCGCATGCACCGGCCATATCCGAACCGGCAGTGTCGCACCGAGTTTCGGATCCCGCCGCACCATCGCCCAGAACACCCCGTAGGTGATCAGGAAAACCAGCGAGGTCGCCACGCCGACCCCGGTCAGCCCCAGCGCGGGCAGCCCGGCCCAGCCGTGCATGAACGTCAGCGCCAGCACCAGATTCAGCACCACCGACCCCAGTGTCACCAGCAGCAGAGCCTGCGGCCGCTGCATCCCGACGGTGTACTGCCGCAACACCTGGAACCACAGGCACGGCACCAACCCCGGCGCCAGCGCGACCATCATCGGCCGCGCCTCCGCGAGTACCTGTGCATCCTGCCCCAGCCATCGCAGCACCCACCCCAGCCCGATGAGCAGTGCGCCGCCTAGCAATCCGGCGACGGTCGCGATCAGGAAGCTCGACCGCACCACCTCCCGAACCTCCGCCTCGGCTCCCCGCCCCTGCTTCTCGGCCCGGCTCACCACCGTCGCCACCTGATTACCCGTCCCGGTAATCAACCCCACACACATGGTCCGAATCTGGTTGAACAACACCAGCGCCAACCCGCCCGCGGCCACCTCCCGCACGCCGAGCGTCCCCATCAACGCAATATTCGTGGTGGACACCGCAACCTGAGCCAGCTGGGTCAAAGCGATGGGCGTGGCAAGCGAAGTCAGCGCCCGCCCATCGGATTGCCGGAGCGCCCCGATCATTTCGTGGCAGCCCCGTCCGCATCGGTGGGCGCCGGATCGGGCACCAGAATGGTGTGGGTGGCCGGCCGCCCGGACGCCGAGCCCCGCATGGTCGCGAGCAGCTGATCGACCATCGCGCGCTGGTCGACCAGCCGCTGCCGGTGCTTCTCGAGGGCCAGGTGGACGTCGTTGTCATTGCCGCTCGCCAGCAGCTCGCCGATTTCGTGCGGCGGCATGTCGACCTGGCGCAGCAGGTGAATCAGGTTGGCCTGCGGCACCTTCGCGTCGGCGTAGTCCTCGAGATTCGCGCCGGTGAGTCCCTTCTCGACGGCGAAATTGTCCGGCAACGCACGATGGAGGTGACGACGCACGGTGAGTTCGCCGGGGTCCGGACGGCTGGGCGGTGTGTAGGTCTTCAGCAGCTCCACTACCTTGGTCTCGCGTTCCAGATCGATCAGGTCTCGGTCGCTCATCCAGGCGGCGTCGAAAACGGTGTCCAGGTACTTCTCCCCGTCATCATTGATGATGACGACCACGGTGGAGAAATCCGGGTACTCCTCGAGCCGGGTCATGGCCGCGTACACCGAACTACCGGAGGAACCGCCGATCAGCAGCCCCGCGGTGGCGGCCAGCGCTCGGGCGGTGGCGAACGCGTCGACGTCCGAGACCTTCACCCGATCGCGCTCCTCGATCAGGTGGAGATCCTGGTCCACATGGATTCCGGGGGTGGCGCCGAGCGGCGTTCCGGTGCCCGACTGCCAATAGTCGTGGGCCGGACCGCCGAAGGCGATCGACCCCTCGGGCTCCACGCCGACCAACCGTGGCGCGCACCCGTGGTCGCGCAGCCCGCGAGCCGTACCGAACAGCGAACCCCCGGTGCCCACCGCGCCGACCAGAATGTCGATCCGCTCGAGGTCCTCGAGCAGTTCCTCGGCCAGCGCGTGGTACCCGACGCCATTGGCGAGGTTGTCGTGCTGAGCGGGAAAGTAGGCGCCGGGCCCCTCCTCCTGCGCCATCTGCGCTGCGCGTTCTTCCCGCGCCGAGGTCGAGAGGCCGTCGTCGCCGTCGTCGGAGACGAATTCGAGCTCGGTTCCCATCGCCCGCATGGCATTCAACTTCGCCGGGCACGCGTGGTGGTCCACCACGGCCGTGAACCGATACCCGCGTTCCCGTGCCACCACGGCCAATCCCAAACCCGTATTCCCGGAGGTCGATTCGATGATATGGCCTCCCGGCAGCAGCTGTCCGCGCTGTTCCGCGTCCAGCACCATGGCCCGGGCCATCCGAATTTTGGCGGTGCCCGTCGGGTTCATGGTTTCGAGCTTCAGCAGCAGCCGGGTCCCGGTCTCGGGGCTGACGGCCAGCTCGAATAGCGGTGTCCGTCCGATGAGCTCGGACACTCGCCTGACAATAACCGGCATCGAGTACTTCTCCTCGGGAAAGTCGATGGAGCGGGTAGCGGGCGGTGAGCGCGAAACCGTTCAGATTGGGAAACCGTCGGTGTCGAAGGTCCAATCGAATTGTCGTCCATCCGGCGAGCTTCGCAACACTATCTTCGGCGGTATGGGCAAGTCGTGGAATGACGACTCATTGCTGTCCATCTGATAACCGGCCGTATTCGGGTAGATGAGCAGATCGTCCGTGGTCGCCGGGCGGGGGAGTGGGATACGACGCCAGCTCAGCATGTCTTCTTCGAGGCAGGAGGATCCGCCGACGCAGGTCGGGGTGGGGTTTCCCGCACTTCGCGGCCACAGAACGGGATCAGGCAGATATTCACTGTCGAACCATTGTTCGGAGAGGCTGAGACTGGTGCCGTTCGCGGTGACGATGAGGTACGGGACTTCATGTGCGGTCCTGACTTTCACGCCCTGGATTCCGAATACGGTGCTACCTGCACTGTCGAGCAGGGCTCGTCCGGGTTCGATAGCCAGTCGAATTCCGTGTCGGCGCAAAAGCTTTGCCAGATCCTGATGCTCCAGAATGGCCGCCAGCATCGCTGGGCCGGGGACCGGGCAGTGGTAGGGATAGTAGGAGTCCGGCGCGCGGTCGCGGTGGAACCACCACGGGTTGACGCCGCCGAGGAAGGCTTCCCACGCCCGCGCTGGGACATAATCGACGCCGAACCCGCCGCCGATGGAGATGGTGGTGATGGGATGGCCGAGGCCGCGGGCTTCGCAGCAACGCTCGATCAGCGCCAGGGCCAGCTCGGCGCGCGGTGCGACTTCATAGCCGCTGAGGTGAAAGCTGAAGCCTTCCAGTCGAATCGAGCTAGTGTCGACGAAGGTCAGCGCGAGGTCTACTTCATCGGACGTCATTCCGAGGCGGCTGTCCGAACCCGGTGGCAGGACCCGCAGGAGTACCCGGCTGCTGATGCCGATTGCGCACAGGCGTGCGAGCTCATCGAGATCGTCGACGGCGATCAGGGCCCCGGCCCGGGTGGCCAGCTCCAGGAGCTGGTTCGACTTCGCGGGGCCGGTCACCATCAGGTCGCATCCCTGGATGCCTCCGGTCATGGCCGCCTTCAGTTCGCCGACGCTGGCGACGTCGATGCCGGAACCGGCTTCGGCGCAGGCGCGGACGACACACGCTGCCTTGTTGGCCTTCTTCCCGTAGTAGATCGCACCCGCGACATCGGCGCGGGTGAAGACCCGCTGGAAGGCTCGAATATTCGCGACGATCCGGTCCGGATACATGACGTGGAATGGTCCACCGATCGTTTCGGCCATCTCCCGCAGCAGCTTCGTGTCGGCGAGTAGCTGCTCCTCCCAGTCGGGGCGGTGGGCCGGCATCGGCGCGGCCGTGATGTCGGCTGTGCCGGGGGGAACGATCACGGTCTCTACGGAGGCGGACATTCTTCCTTTCGGGTGCGGTAGGTGGCCATCGGCCATCCCCGCAGTGGACCCCCGACCCCGGTCCCCGGCTGATGGCAGCGATAGCCAACCTGCATGAGAGTTTGTGCGAAATGTTGGACTCAATCGGTTATCGGCTGGATCAATGTCCGAAATAACCTTTACGGGCGAATTTTTGCCGTGAATCCAGCGGATCAAGTCGGCGATTCAGTCCCAGAGCGACACTGATGTCCCAGAGCGACACTGATGTCCCAGAGCGACACTGATTCAGTCCCAGAGCGATACTTCGGTGCCCCGCCCCTCGGCGATGGCGCGGTTGGCCAGCGCGTGCGCGACGGCGATATCGGTGAGCACCAATCCGCTGTTGTAAACGAAAACTCGTTCGTCGTCGGTTGTCCGGCCCGCCGCCCGACGGTCGAGAATCTGGGGTAGCTCGGCGTCGACCCTGCGTAGTCGGCCGTCGGGACCCGCCATATCGGTTCCGGTCAAAGCCATTTGTTCTGCGCTGGTGGCGATTACGCGATCGGCCTCGACGAGGGTGGAGGGCGCCAGGCCGTAGCCGACGAGTACCACGGTCGCCCCGGGTGCCAGATCCTTGGCCTCGATGGCCACCTGAGTGCCGGGCCCGGCGGTGGCGAGAATGATGTCCGCTTCGCGCGCCGCCGCGTACGGGTCGCTCATGATGTCGAGTTCGGCGTGCGGATGATGGTGCAGCAGTTGCTGATACACCGCTTCCAATCCTTCCGGGTGAGTGCCGTAGAGCATGAGTCGGTTCAGCTGCGGATTCGCCGCTAGTAGATGGGGTAGCGCATTGCGGCCCTGGGTGCCGGTGCCGATCAGCAGGACACTGCGTGCTCCCGGCCGTGCGCATTCGCGAACCAGCAGTGCCGAGACCGCGGGTGTGCGCAGAGCGCCGACGCGGGCGCAGTCCATCAGCGCGATCGGGTTCCCGGTGGCGTCGTCGTAGAGCGAGATCGTCGTGAAATACCGCTTGTTCGACCTGTCGTGGTGCGGGTCGAATTTGTAGCTGGTCTTCATGGCCACCACCCGGCGCCGCCCGTCGCGTCCCAGCATGGCGTAGGCCACCGACCATCCGTCGGGATGGGCGACGCTGAGTTTGCGGGGGTTGTCCGAATCGCCGCCCGCCAGTGCGAGATACGCGTCTTCGACGGCCCGCACCACCTCGGCCGGGGAGATCGGGACGTCGGCCAGGTCGCTGCGGCTGAGTACGCGGAGCGGGGTGGGGCGGCAGTTCACGTGTTCTGTCCTCGGGTCGTGCGGAACGGTGCCACCAAGCGCTGACCGTAGCCGTCCTCCCCGGCCTCGGCGTCGCGGCGGCGTTGGGGCAGGCGAATATTGACCCGCTTGAGCCAGCGGTCGGTGCCGTCGTAGCGGGGGGTGAACGGCACCCGCCCGTGCACCACCACGTCATTGTCCACCAGGAGCAGTTCTCCCGGCGCCAAAGCCGCGGCGAGGCACACTCTTTCGAGTTCGCTGGTCAAATGCCGGTAGGCGCTGCGAAATTCGTCGTCGGCACGGTCGAGCGGGGTGTACGCCGGGTCGAAACGCAGTGTGGTCCCGCCCGCGTCGTCGCCGAGGGTGGCGATCGGCGGCGCCGGGGCGTCGCCGAAGGCGCTGCCGTAGGAGACGTCCGGCAGGATCGGCAGTCGCGCCGTGCTCAGGATCTTCCGCTGCGCCGCATCGAGTTCCGCGTTCCGGATCGAGGACACGGTGGTCGCGACCCGATCGGGATTGCGCAGGCAGCCGAGCATCAGCAGGTTGGCCCGGTCCGGGTGGAAGGCGTCCTCGGTGTGCGGGCTGAGCAGTGCGGTGCTGCTGGCGCCCGACTGCTCGTGTTCGTGGCCGGGCGTGGGCACGATGTTGTTCACCAGCCGCCCCGCCTGCTGGCCCTCCCAGCCGAAGGGTTCACCGGCGCACCGCGCGAGCAGCAGCATGGCGATATCGAGCTGGAAGGAGCCGGACCGCGGTGTCCGGGTTCCGGCCAGTTCGGTCGCCTCCTGCCAGTTGTACGGCGTCGGGCCGAATTCCTCGTCGTCGACGGGAAGCCGGCTGATGACCGCCACGCCCGCCGCGGTGGCGGGTGGCCGCATGGCCTCGTGCACGGCGTCGGGCAGCCGTCCGTACTTGGCGTCGATGTGGCGCAGCAGGACCGGGTGGGAGAGGGTGGTCGCGATCTCCGGGCAGCGCCCGACTGTGACGGCGATCTCGGCGGCGACGTGGCGCACTGCCCGGGCTGCGGATTCGGACAGGTCGCGTCGTTCGAGCTGAGCTGGGTGGAGCTGACTACGTTCGGGGAGAACGCTTTTCACCAACGGAAGGGCCTTCCTGGCTGGGCGGTGGCATGGTGATCTTGGCTCGGCGAAAGACGCTATTACCCCCGCGGAATTTTGGCAAGCCTTACCTAAGGGTGTGTCGTGGAAATAGCGGATGGGTATGGGATTCCCGCGCGGAGGCCGGTCGAACACGATCGTTACCGGCGACCCGGGCGAACCGTGTTCACGGTGTTCGCCTCCACGCCGATCCATCTGGATGATGAATGGGGTGCGTATCCGAATGGCCGGCCTCCGGGCCCCGCTGACCCGCGCCGGCCTGCTGGGCACGGCTGCCGCGCTGGTATTGCTGACCGGTTGCGGGACAAGCAATCTCACGCCCGTCCCGGACGACATGCCACCGGGCGCGGGCGCACCGCTGCCGCCGATCGACCTGGATGCGCCGGGGCGCACCGCGATTCAGCTGCGGGACTGGGCGGAGGGACAGCACGGGCCGACCGGCATTCCGGTGCTGGCCCTGGAGGCCTACGGATACGCGGCGGCGGTGATGGCGCGGTCCAAGCCGGAGTGCGGGATCGGCTGGACCACGCTGGCGGGCATCGCGAGTGTGGAGAGCCGGCACGGCACGCACGGCGGATCGCACATCGCCGATGACGGGACGGTGTCGCCGCCCATACGCGGACTGCCACTGGATGGTTCGCCCGGGCGCGCGCGGATTCTGGACGTGAGCTCCACCGAGGCGAATCCGGTGTACGTCCGGGCGATGGGCCCGTTCCAGTTCATCCCGGAGACCTGGCAGCGCTGGGGTGTGGACGCCAATGGCGACGGCAAGATCGATCCGGACAATATCGACGATGCGGCCCTCACCGCCGCGCGCTATCTCTGCGCCATGGGCGGCGACCTCACCGGCGCACCCGGCTGGCAGCAGGCGCTGCTCACCTACAACCAATCCACCAGTTATATGAACACCGTCCGCTACCGTGCGGCCGCCTACAGCGTGGGCCGCAGGGTCTGAACCCGCTTCCGGCCCGACACCAAGATCGAAAGAGCGTGTCGCATTGCCGGGCCGGTATATCTTGCGGGCGCGCCGATGGGGGGATGCGGCGGCGCGATCCCGGCACAGTAGGCTCGTCAGCGCACGGGTTCGCCGTGCGACCTGCCGAGTCAGCAGCCGAAGGAGTGTCGTTTCGTGGCCATCATCGAACAGGTCGGAGCTCGCGAGATCCTGGATTCGCGTGGCAACCCCACTGTCGAGGTCGAGATCGCTCTCGACGACGGCACCCTCACCCGCGCGGCCGTGCCCTCCGGCGCGTCCACCGGTGAGCACGAGGCCGTCGAGCTGCGTGACGGTGGCGACCGCTACCAGGGCAAGGGCGTGCAGAAGGCCGTCGAGGGCGTCCTCGACGAGATCGCCCCGGCCGTGATCGGTCTCGACGCCGTCGAGCAGCGCACCGTCGACCAGACCCTGCTGGATCTGGACGGCACCCCGGACAAGTCGCGTCTGGGCGCCAACGCCCTGCTGGGTGTTTCGCTCGCGGTGGCCCGCGCGGCCGCCGAGTCCTCGGGCCTGGAGCTGTTCCGCTACGTCGGCGGCCCGAACGCCCACGTCCTGCCGGTGCCGATGATGAACATCCTCAACGGTGGCGCGCACGCCGACTCCGGCGTCGACGTCCAGGAGTTCATGATCGCCCCGATCGGCGCGGCCACCTTCAAGGAGTCGCTGCGCTGGGGCGCGGAGGTCTACCACACCCTGAAGTCGGTGCTCAAGTCCCAGGGCCTGTCCACCGGTCTGGGCGACGAGGGCGGTTTCGCGCCGTCGGTCGCGAATACCCGTGCCGCCCTGGACCTGATCGCCTCGGCGATCGAGAAGGCCGGTTTCAAGCTGGGCAGCGAGATCGCGCTCGCGCTCGACGTGGCCGCCACCGAGTTCTACACCACCGGTGAGGGTTACAAGTTCGAGGGCAAGCTGCACACCGCCGCCGAGATGGCCCAGTTCTACGCCGGCCTGCTCGGCAACTACCCGATCGTCTCGATCGAGGACCCGCTGTCCGAGGACGACTGGGACGGCTGGGTCTCCCTGACCGACCAGATCGGCGACAAGGTGCAGCTCGTCGGCGACGACCTGTTCGTCACCAACCCGGACCGCCTGGAGGAGGGCATCGCCAAGGGCGCGGCCAACGCACTCCTGGTGAAGGTCAACCAGATCGGCACCCTGACCGAGACCCTGGACGCGGTCGAGCTGGCCCACCGCAACGGCTACAAGACCATGATGAGCCACCGGTCCGGCGAGACCGAGGACACCACCATCGCCGACCTGGCGGTGGCGGTCGGCTCCGGCCAGATCAAGACCGGCGCCCCGGCCCGCTCGGAGCGCGTCGCCAAGTACAACCAGCTGCTGCGTATCGAGGACGCCCTGGGCGACTCGGCGCGCTACGCCGGTGACGCCGCCTTCCCGCGATTCGCGTTCGAAGGCTGAATAATCGGTAGCTCGAGCCCCGACCCGGACCCCGAGAGTTGGGACTACTACTGAATTTCGAGGTGTGAGATGACGGAGCGACGGGCGCGCGGAACTAGTCCGGCAGGACGAAGTGACCGGCGCCCGTCGCGCTCCGCTCGCGCCAAGACCGGCTCGGCCGGGAAGCGGAGCGAATCCGCCGCCGCCCCGAAATCCGGTGCCGCCGCGAAATCTTCGAGCTCGAGCAGCAGCCGCACGACCTCCGGGAAGTCGGCTCCCAAGCGTCGCACCGCCCCCAGGGCGGCCGCGAAATCCGAACGGCACGAACGCAAGATCCTCGGCCTGTCCACCGGTCGCGCGGTGCTGCTGGCCGCCGTGCTGGCGGGGCTCGCGCTGACCCTGGCGGTGCCGCTGCGCACCTACTTCACGCAGCGCTCGGACGCCTCCGAGCTGGCCGCTCAGCATCGCCAGCTGGAGGAGGAGGTCGTGAGCCTGCGTGATCGCCGTGCGCAGCAACAGGATCCGAACTACATCAAGGCCGAGGCCCGGGACCGCCTGCGGCTGGTGATGCCGGGGGACACGCCCTACATCGTGCAGATCCCCGAGATCGAGCAGCCGGCCATCCCGACCCAGCCCGCCAAACCCCGGGAGCCCGACCCCTGGTACACGCAGCTGTGGCACAGCGTTTCCTCGCCGCAGCCCGTTGCCGCCCCGGCTCCCACCCCGCCAACCGCACCGGCGCCCCCGCCGCCCGCCCCCACCGAGGAAGGACAACCCAGGTGACCGCAGCCGAGAACGTCCCCGGCGAGCGCGATCTCGCGATCGTCGCCGAGCAACTGGGCCGGGCTCCGCGCGGCGTGCTCGCCATCGCCTACCGCACTCCGGACGGCCTGCCCGCGGTGGTCAAGACCGCGCCCAAGCTCCCGGACGGCACCCCCTTCCCGACCCTGTACTACCTGACGGACCCGCGCCTGACCGCCGAGGCGAGCCGTCTGGAGACCACCGGGCTGATGCGCGACATGTCCGAACGCCTCACCCGTGACCCGGAACTCGCCGCCGCCTACCGCGCCGCGTACGACAGCTACCTGTCCGAGCGCAATGCCATCGAGGACCTCGGCACCGACTTCGCCGGCGGCGGCATGCCCGACCGGGTCAAGTGCCTGCACGTTCTCATCGCACACTCCCTGGCCAAGGGCCCGGGCCTCAACCCCCTCGGCGACGAGGCCGTCGCCCTGGCCGCCGACCACGGCCTGCGCGGCGCCGCCATTCCGGCGGACTGGCCGAAATCCGAGGAGTACCGCACCGATTCGGAGACCGCCGGCGAATGAGCCGGCCGCGCCCGGATGAACAACTGGCTTGCGCCGGTCCGGCGGGCGGGCACCGATCCGGAGCAGGGTGCGAGCTCAGCCGCTCTCGTGAGGTTCGATCGACCGCAGCGGGCAGCGGGATGGGTAGGCTGCCGAGGGCGTGGAGTCGGCCGCGCCGCCGCGAGGGCCGGGTGGCCTGCTCGGCGAGATGTGTTCAGAACCAGTCGAATTCAGAGGTCAGGGATGAGCAACGCAGAGTTCGCGCGGAGTGCGGCCCCCGGTGCGGAAGCGCACGAGCGGATCGCGGGCGTCGACTGTGGAACCAACTCGATCCGGCTCTTGATCGCCGATGTCGCGCGCGACGCCGACGGTAAGCCGCATCTGACCGATGTGCATCGGGAGATGCGGATCGTGCGACTGGGCCAGGGCGTGGACGCCACGGGTGCGCTGAATCCCGAAGCGATCGAACGCACTCGGGTGGCGCTGGGCGACTATGTCGACCTCATGCTGAAGCACGGTGTGACGCGGGTGCGGATGGTGGCCACCTCCGCCACGCGCGATGCCGCCAACCGCGAGGACTTCTTCACCATGACCGGCGTCGAGCTGGGCCGGGTGGTGCCGGGGGCGCAGGCCGAGGTCATCAGCGGCGACGAGGAGGCGCGGCTGTCCTTCGCCGGTGCCGTCGGCGAACTGTCCAGCGCCGCAGGGCCTTTCGTGGTGGTGGATCTCGGCGGCGGGTCGACCGAGGTGGTGCTGGGCGACGCGTCCGGCGTGCACGCGGCGTACTCGGCCGATATCGGTTGCGTGCGCATCACCGAGCGCTGCCTGCACGGCAATCCGCCCACCCGCGAGGAGGTCGCCTCGGCGCGCTTCTTCGCCTCGGAGCGGCTGGCGCAGGCGTTCGGCGTGGTGCCGGTGGAGCGGGCGCACACCTGGGTGGGTGTGGCCGGGACCATGACCACGATCGCCGCGGTGTCGCTGGATCTGCCCGAATACGATTCGGACCGTGTGCATCTCACCCGCCTGCCGCTGGCCGACCTGCGCAAGGTGTGCGATCGGCTGATCGGCATGAACCACGACGAACGTGCCGCGCTCGGGCCCATGCATCCGGGCCGGGTGGATGTGATCGGCGGTGGCGCGGTAATAGCCGAAGTGCTTGCCGATGAGCTGGCGCGGCGGGCCGGGATTCGCGAGCTGATCGTCAGCGAACACGACATCCTGGATGGCATCGCACTGTCCATTGCCTGATCAGGCCACTCATCAAGCGGCTGCGGGGCATTTGTCCCTCGGCCGCGCGCATTCTGAACATTCCCTTGGCAATTGTGACGCAGGTTAACATCTGAGGTTGCTGTCGGATTGCCTTTTATGGGAGGGTCGCCGGTATGTCAGGAGTAGCTCACGACGCGAAACCGGCCACTGAACGGACCCTGTTCGGCCACCCCATCGGTATCGCGAATCTGTTCGGCGTCGAATTGTGGGAACGGTTCTCGTTCTACGGAATGCTCACGATTCTCGGCTACTACCTGTACTACACGGCCACCGATGGCGGCCTCGGCATGGCCAAGTCCACCGCCACCGGCATCGTCGGCGCCTACGGCGGTCTGGTCTATCTGTCGACCGTGCTCGGCGCGTGGATCGCGGACCGGCTGCTCGGCTCGGAGCGCACCGTCTTCTATGGCGGCGTCGTGGTCATGGCCGGCCACATCGCGCTGGCCATCCTGCCCGGCCTGACCGGTGTCGGTGTCGGTCTGGTGCTGGTCGCGCTGGGATCGGGTGGCCTGAAGGCGAATGCCTCGTCGCTGCTGGGCACCCTCTACGAGAAGGACGATCCGCGCGCGGACGGTGGCTTCACGCTGTTCTATCTGGGTATCAACCTGGGCGCCTTCGCCGGTCCGCTGATCACCGGCCTGCTGCAGGATCACGTCGGCTTCCACTACGGCTTCGGGGCGGCCGCCATCGGTATGGCGATCGGCCTCACCCAGTACGTCATCTTCCGCAAGAACCTGGGCGAGCACGGCCGCGATGTGCCGAACCCGTTGCCGCGCACCGCGATTCCCAAGGTTGTGACGGCCTTCGCCGCGATCCTCGTGCTGGTCGCCTTCGCCTGGGCCACCAAGCTGGTGACTCTGTCCAACCTGCCCGACGCCACCACCTTCGTGATCGTCGTGGCCTCGATCGCCTACTTCGCCATCATGCTCACCAGCGAAAAGGTGACCCCGATCGAGCGCACCCGGGTGCGCGCCTACATGCCGCTGTTCATCGCGAACGCGGTGTTCTGGTCGCTGTTCCAGCAGATCTTCACCGTGTTGGCGGTGTACTCCGACGACCGCATGAACTGGTCCATCTTCGGCTGGACCGCGCCGTCGAGCTGGATCGGTTCCATGGAGCCGGTGTGGATCATCGCGCTGTCGCCGCTGTTCGCGATCATGTGGACCCGCCTGGGCATGCGCTCTCCGAGCACCCCGCGCAAGTTCTCGCTGGGCGTGGTCGGGATGGGCGCGGCCTTCCTGCTGTTCACCCTGTTCGCGGGCAGCCACGGCAAGTCGGTGTCGTTCGTGATCGTGTTCTTCATCCTGGGCGCGTTCGCGGTCTCGGAGCTCATGCTCTCGCCGATCGGTCTCTCGGTCACGACGAAGCTGGCCCCCAACGCTTTTCGCGCTCAGATGATGGCCCTGTACTTCTTCTCGGTCGGCATCGGCACCTCGATGTCGGGCGTGCTGTCCAAGTTCTACGACCCGTCCCACGAACTGGTGTACTTCGGCATCACCGGCCTGGTGGCCATGGTCGTCGGCGCGATCGTCTGGGCCGTCGCGCCCTGGATCAGCCGCCACATGGAGGGCGTGCACTAACTCCCGTCGTCACATGCCCGGCATGGCCAGGAATTCGTAGATGTCGATGGTGCCGCCCCATTCGGTGTGCGGATGGCCCTTCAGCACCTCCTGGAGTGCTTCGCTGGAGTCGGCCTGCAGGATGGAGAAGCCGCCGATCCCGCCGTCGGCATTGAAGGATCCGGGTCCCAGCGGCGACCCGAGATCGACGATCGCCGACCCCGCCCGACCGGCCCAGTCCATCCAGGCCTTCATGCCCGCCGCCTGGGCTTCGGGGGTGGTCTGGGCCATCCGCTCGCGAGCGGACTGATCCGACTTGTAGATCACCAGGAATTTGGTCATTGGTGACTCCTGACTGTATCCCGGTCGAATCCGGCTGACCGGGCCTTTTCCGACTGGTTTGCCAATCGTATGCCGACGCTCCGGCCGATGGTGGGAATGGGTGGCCGAACGCATCCGTCGACGCGTGCCGGGGACCGGTCGCGAGTACTTAAGTACGACAGATTCCCGGTCACGCGGATCTTCATAACGTGGTGTTCATCAAGTTCGAACCAGCGATCCGAGCCAAAGGGATTCCGATGTTCCTCACCACACCCACCGACGGCACCACGCTCGCCTACGAGGACTACGGCACCGGACCGGCCATCGTGTTCGTCGCCGGAGCCATGCTCGCTTCCGATATGTGGGAGTACCAGATCCCCTTCTTCGCCGACCTCGGCTACCGCTGCATCTCGCTGGACCGCCGCGGCCACGGTCGCTCCGACCGGCCGCGCGGTGGCTACGACCTCGACACCACCGTCGACGATCTGGCGGCCCTGCTCGACCACCTGGACCTGACCGAGGCCACCCTGGTCGGGCATTCCACCGGCGGCGTGGAGATCGCCCGCTACCTGGCCCGGCACGGCGAATCCCGGGTGGCGCGAGTGGCTTTCGTCAGCTCGATGCTGCCGTTCCTGAAGCTCACCGACGACAACCCGGGCGGGGCTCCGGTGGCGGTGCTCGAGGACATGCTGCACCGCATCCGCACCGACCGGCCCAAGTGGCTGGCCCGGCAGTCGCAGCTGTTCTTCGCCGAGCAGTTCGGCACCGACGTGTCGCCCGAGCAGTCGGACCTCACCTACCGGCAGTGCCTGTCGACCGCGCCGTGGGCGACGCTGAAGATTCAGGAGGCGGTCTTCCACGCCGACAGCCGGGAAGCGGTGCGCGGCATCACCGTTCCGGCGCTGATCGTGCACGGCGACGCCGACTTCTCGGCGCCGATCGACATGACCGGCCGCCGCACCGCCGAGCTGCTGCCCGGTGCGACCTACCGCGAGTACCAGGCCGCCGGGCACGGGCTCTATGTCACCCACGCCGAGCAGCTCGACAACGACCTGCTCGAGTTCATCAAGGCCTGACCCGGCAGTCACGATGATCAATGAAGTTGTGCGGCAATATCCTTCAGCTCGCCCCGCGAGGTGACGCCGAGCTTCGGGTACGCCTTGTAGAGGTGGTAGCCGACGGTGCGGTGGCTCAGGAACAGCTGCGCGGCGATGTCGCGGTTGGACAGTCCCTGCGCGGCGAGGCGGACGATCTGCAATTCCTGCGGGGTCAGGCCGGTCGCGGTACTGCGCGACGGACCCGGATCGGAATCCGGTGCGCCGGCCGCGGTGAGCTCGTGGCGGGCGCGCCTGGCCCAGGGGTCCAGTTCCAGCCGTTCGAAGACCTCGAGGGCCTCGTGCAATCGGGTGCGCGCCTCGGCCTTGCGGCGGGCGCGGCGCAGCCATTCGCCGTAGAGCAGAGCGGTACGGGCGAATTCGATGGGACGGGCCTCGCGGTCGTGCAGCTCGAGCGCCTTCGCGTACAGGTCTTCGGCATTCTCGTCGTCCAGTAGCGCGCGGCAGCGCAGCACCAGGGCATCGGCCCAGCCCTGTCCCACCGACTCCGCCCAGCCGGCGAAGTTCGCGAAAGGCGCCGCGGCGCGCTCCGGGGCCCCGATCCGCACCGCGGCCTCGACCAGATCCGGCACCGCCCGGGTGGCGCAAATATGGTGATCGAAAGGCGATTTCGTCAATCGCTCGAAGCGCGACAGCGCCGATTCCGCTCGCCCGGCCCCGAGGTCGAGCAGTCCCAGCGACCAGTGCGCCCACGGTGCGCCCGGCGCGATCGCTCCCGGGGTATCCCCAGTGAGGCCGAGCCCGGCCTGCGCCCGGCACTCGTCCTCATCGCCGCGCAGTGCGTCCAGATGCGCCAGCACACTGCTGAGTTGGCGCACCCACTGCTGCTGACCGGTGTCGCGGGCGAGGTCGCGGGCCTCGACCGTCGCGGTGCGCGCATCGCGCAGGCGGCCGGTGAAGATATCGGCCTCGCCGGCGAAGAAGAGGACGGTCGGCAGTCGCCCGGCGGCGCCGGCGGCGCGATGCTTGCCCTCCAGGGACATGGCCAGATCGAAGGCGGGCCCGTCCTGGCCGCGCGCGAGCGCAAAGCCGCAGAGGATCGACAGCACCTGGTCGGAAACCTCTCCCCGGGAACGGATTTCGCCGAGAATATCCGTCAGCGCCAAGGGTTGGCCCGGGCCACGCTCGAACAGCCGGCCGATGAACCGCACCACCGGGGTCACCGGCAGCGCATCCGGCAACCGCAGCTCCGCAAGGTGTTCGAGGACCTCCCGCAAATCGGCCTCGCCCAGATACCACCCGGTGTGCATGGCCTGCACCAGCATGTCCGCCGCCTGCGCGGGTTCGGCGGCCGCGATGCTCGTCGCCGCGTCGATCAGCAGCCGGTGCGCATCCGGAAACTTGCCCTGCCAGAAGAGGGCCAGCGCTCGCACCTGGGAAAGACTGGCGCGCAACGATTCCGAGCTCACCTCGCGTGCCGTGCGCCGGGCCAGCTCGGCCGCCCGCTCCAGATCACCCGACTCCAGCGCCGCCTGGGCGGCCAGCGCCTGACGTCGCGTCCGATCCTCCGGCCGATCGCTGAGCCGGGCCGCCCGATCGTAGGCGGCGGCCGCCGCCTTGTGCCCGCCGCGTTCGCGCGCGCGAACAGCGCTGCGCTCCAAGGCATCCGCCACCTCGGCATCGGGACCGAGGGCCGCCGCCGCGCGATGCCAGGCCCGCCGATCCGCCTGCTCGGGCGCGTCCAGCGCCTCGGCCAGGGCCCGGTGCACCGCCAATCGCTGTCCCATCGGGGCACGTTGGTACACCGCCGCGCGAATCAGCGGATGGCGGAACGTGATCGACAGGTCGGCACCGGTCCCGCGCTGCAACAGTCCGGCAGCCTCGGCGGGAGCGAGATCATCGATGCCCGCTCCCAGGCTCGCCGCCGCACGCAGCACGACGGCCGGTTCGTTGGATTCGTCGGTGGCCAGCACGGTCAGCAGGGTCTGGGTCGGCTCCGGCAGCCGACTGATCCGGCCGTGGAAGGCCAGCCGCAGCCGATCGGTCAGGGGCAGCGCGCCCGCGGCGAGATCCGGCGTCGATTCGGCGGCCATCGCCAGCGGCAGTTCCCGCAGGGCCAGCGGATTGCCGCGCGCCTCGGCCAGCAGCCGGTAGCGGACGGCCGGGGTGAGCGCATGCTCATCCAGCAGGGCCGCCGCCTCGTGGGACAGACCGGTCAATCGCTGCTCGGGCAGCCCGGCGGCCTCGAATGATCCCTCGCCCTCGCGGACGCCGAACAGCATGGCGACGCCCTCGGCCTGCAGCCGCCGGGCCGCGAACAGCAGTGCGTCCTGCGAGGCCCGGTCCAGCCACTGCGCGTCGTCGACCACGACCAGCAGTCCGGCGCCGTCGGCATAATCCGTGAGCAGCGACAACACCGCCAGGCCGGTGAGCATGGGCTCACGCCCGCCGGGACCGAGGCCGAGCGCGCCCGCCAGCGCCGCCCGCTGCGGTTCCGGCAGGCCGGGCAGCCGGTCCAGGGCGGGGCGCAGCAGCAATTGCAGTCCGGCGAACGGCAATTCGGCCTCGACCTCGACGCCGGTGCCTCGCAGCACCCGCACGGCGTCCGCCCGCGCGGCGGCGTATCCGAGCAACGCCGTCTTGCCGATCCCGGGTTCTCCACGCAGCACCAGCGCCGCGCTGCGCCCGTCGCGTGCACCCTCGATCAGGGCGTCGAGCGCCTGCTGTTCGCGCTCACGTCCACGCAGCTGCGGAATGTGTTCGGCCACGGTCGTTCTCACACCCTCCCGCCCCGCACCGCACCATCGCGGCGGAGCATCCCCCTCCATCATGGCGGGTTCCGGATCCGGGACCGATCCGAGCTCGCATCCCCCCCAAAACGTGACCTGCCTCACTCGATAATTTTGCCGAGTTCGATAAGTGCTGGTAACAGCACACTTTCAGCATGCTATGGGGCCGCGGTTCACCCGATAATCGGATGAATTCTGTCGTACCCCGCCGGAATACTGACCGGAGACCGATGAGTTGAGCGATCTGTACCCGTCTGCATCGATATGACGCCCCGGACGGCACCTTCGCCGATTCCGTGTCACCCCCTCGAATACGAACACCCCCGGAGGTTTTCCGATGCCCGATCTATCCGCTAGCTCGACCAAGCAGCGGACGCCAACGGTCATCCGGTTGCTGGTGCTCGCGACCTTCACGGTGATCTTGAACGAGACCATCATGATCAATGCGATTCCGCGGCTCATGACGGATCTTCACGTGACCGAGCGGTCCGCGCAGTGGGTGTCCACGGCGTTCATGCTCACCATGGCGGCGGTCATTCCGGTGACCGGCTGGTTCCTGCAGCGTGTCAGTACCCGGCGCGCGTACTCCCTCGCGATGGGTGTCTTCCTCCTCGGCACCGCGGTGGCCGCGATCGCGCCGTCGTTCGCGGTGCTGCTGATCGGCCGGGTCGTCCAGGCCGGCGGCACCGCGGTCATGATGCCGCTGCTCATGACCACCCTGATGACGGTCGTCCCGGAGCACGACCGCGGCCGCGTGATGGGCAATGTCACCCTGGCCATCTCGGTCGCCCCGGCCATGGGCCCGGTCATCTCCGGCCTGGTGCTCCAGATCGGTTCGTGGCGCTGGCTGTTCGCGCTGGTGCTGCCCATCGCCGGGGTGGTGACCTGGTTCGGGCTGCGCAAACTGGAGAACGTCGGTGAGCCGCAAGCGGGTTCGATCGACTGGTTCAGCGTGGCGTTCGCGGCCCTCGGCTTCGGCGGGCTGGTGTACGGCCTGAGCAAGTTCGGCGCGGGCAGCGCGCTGACTCCGGCGCTGATCGTCGTCGGCGGCGTGGCCCTGGTCGCCATCTTCGTGTTCCGTCAGGTGTACCTGCATCGCAACGGCAGCCCGCTGATGGATCTGCGAATCCTGTTGTCCGGCACCTACGCCAAGGCACTGGTCCTGATGGCCGTGGCCTTCCTGGCCATGATGGGCTCGATGATCCTGCTGCCGCTGTACCTGCAGAACCTGCGCGGCCTGAGCCCGCTGCAGACTGGTCTGCTGGTCATGCCGGGCGGTCTGGCCATGGGTCTGCTCGGTCCGACCGTGGGCCGGCTGTTCGACCGGTTCGGCGGCCGCGTCCTGGTGATTCCGGGCGCGATCGGCATCACCGCCGCCCTCGCCGGCTTCACGCAGCTCTCGCTGACCACGCCGTATCCGGCGCTGGTGGCGCTGCACATCCTGCTGATGGTGTCGCTGGCCGCCGCCTTCACGCCGGTGTTCACGCTGGGCCTGGGCGCGCTGCCGATGCACCTGTACTCGCACGGCAGTTCCATGCTGGGCACGCTGCAGCAGGTGGCCGCCGCCTTCGGCACCGCGCTGGTGGTGACGGTCATGACGTCGCGGGCCACCCATCTGACCGATGGCGGCGCCAACCCGCTCGACGCCCATCTGTCCGGCATGCGGCTGGCGTTCGTGGTCTCCGCGGCGCTGGCGCTGATCGTCATCGTGATGGCGGTGCTGCTGCCCAACCGCTCCGAATCGCCGGAGCCGGTCGAGGATTCGCCCGAGGCCCTGGACGCATCCGGCGTCGCCCTGGTCAAGGACTGACTCTCCGAGCGTGAAAGCGCCCGTGGCCGAACGCCACGGGCGCTTTCCCGTATCGAGGGTCCGGCACCCTGCATCGATAAGCGTTCTTTATCGCAGAGTGTGTGAGCTGCCCCTTGGTCGGGCTCGGGATTTCCAGTGAACTGAATGGCATGAGCAGCACAGACGAGACCCGGACGGTGATCGAGAACTACATTCGCGCCCTGCAGGGCGGCGAGGCGGTCGAGCGGCGCAGCGAGTTCTTCGCGCCCGATGCCACCTGGACGCTGGCCGGGGACCTGCCGACCTCGGGCACCTGGGTCGGACCGGATCAGATCTTCCACGGCTTCCTGCCCGCCATGCTGGCGCGCTTCGACACCACCAAACCCATGAGCCAGGAGGTGCGTGGCGTGATCGTCGATGGGGACCGCGCCGTGGCAGAGTGGACCACCCGCGCGACCACCGTGGCGGGCGCGGAGTATGTCAACGATGTCGTCATCGCCTTCCGCGTCGCCGACGGCCGAATCGCGGAAGCCCGGGAGTATTTCGATACCGCGTACGCGAATCGCGTGCTGTTCGCCGGTAATTGACTTGCTGTTTGCTGGTAGTCGAGAACGTACCTGCTGACAGCGGAATACCAGTGCGGCCGACGAGGCTGTCGTGAAGACGGCCGGCGTGGCCGAGATGGAGGAGAAGATTCATGCGAGTACTGATCATCGGGGCCGGCGGCTACCTGGGTTCCGCGGTCGCCGAACGCTTTACCGGACTGGGCCACGAGGTGGTGGCACTGGTACGGCCGGGTAAGGACGGCGAGGCCGGATTCGAGACGCGCACCGGCGATCTCGCCGATCCGGCATCCCTCACCGCCGCCGTCACCCCCGATATCGACGCCGTGGTCAACCTCGCCACCCCCAGTGGAGACGCGGATGTGGACGCCGCCGCCATCGCCGCCCTCACCGACCCGCTGCGCGGCACCGGCAAGCCCTTCGTCTACACCAGCGGCGTCTGGGTCCTCGGCGCGACCGATGACGCCGACGAATCCGCGCCCACCAACGCCATTCCCATCGTCGGCTACCGCCCGGTCATCGAACGCCAGGTTCTCGCCCTCGCCGATGCGGGCGTTCGCGCCGCGGTCATCCGCCCCGGCATCGTGCACGGCCGCAATGGTGGAATCCCCGCTCTCCTGGTCGATCTCGCCCGCAAGCACAAGGCCCCGGTCGTCGTCGCCGACTCCACTGTCGTATGGCCCACCGTTCACGTGGACGACCTGGCCGACCTCTTCGTGAAGGTCGTCGAATCGGCTCGGGCGGGCACCATCTGGCACGCCATCACCGAGCCCGCCGTCTCGGTGCTCGACCTCGCCACCGCTGCGGCCCAGGCCGCCGGTGTCGCCGGCGACCCGGTGATCTGGCCCCTCGCCGAAGCCGAAGCCGCCCTCGGCGCTCCCTTCGCCGAAGCCTTGGCCCTCAGCCAATCCGTCACCGGCCACGCCGCCCGCACCGACCTCTCCTGGAACCCCCAGGGCCCCAGCGCAACAGCCGACCTGAGCGCCGGTTCCTACCGCTGATCGACGTCGGCCGGGTGGCCGCCCGCATCGAGCGGCCACCCGGCCTCGCTGAAGTTCCGGCAATCGCCGACCGCCGCGCCTCCGAACTGCTTGCGGCGCAACGATCAAGCCCCGGCGGGAACCTTGTCGAGGAAGCCGTAGACGCGTTCGATGCGCCCGTCCTCGGCGAGGGCGGCGACATCGAAGCCGACGACGAGGGGCTCCGCGCCCGGAGTGCCGAGGTGCCAGGTGAAGCGGGCGATGTGGTGGTTCGCGTCGACCGGAGCACCGAGGCTGAATTCCAGTCCTGCGAACTGGGCCTGGACGGCGGCGATGGTGGCATCCAGCCCGGCGTGCCCGCGGACCGAGCACAGCGGGTCGGTGTATTCGGCGTCGTCGGTGAACAGTTCGGCGACCAGGGCCGCGCGGGCCGAGGCGTCGGTGGTGTTCCAGGCGGTGAGGTAGCGCTGGACGAGTTCGTTGATGTCGCTCATGTCGGTTCTCCTTGCTGGTGTGAACTTGATGAGCACAACGTTATGAAGAATGCCGGACCTGGGAATCTGTCGTACTTAAGTACTCATGACCGGTCTCCTGCACTGTGGTTCCCCGGTCGTCCGGAGACGGTCCACCACAAATCCGATGTCATTCGGGCATGTGATCGTCCGGGACCGCTGGCCGGCGGGGCCGTTGGCGCTGCTCTGTATAGTCGGGCGAACATTTTGTGACGATGGTGGGAACCCGGTGGGAATCCGGGACGGTCGCGCCACTGTGTCCGGGCCGCTGCGGCGGTACGGGAGTCAGACCTCACATCGCCACAGCCCTACGTGCGGGGACGCGGGTTCCCCGAGAAGGTCTTCGCGCGCATGTCTGTCGATCCTGGTTCGAATTCCGCTGTCCCCGCGCGCCGTCGGTTGCGGCATGTCCTGCACGACTGGTCGCGGCGGGACTGGATCGAGGCGGGGGTGCTGCTCGGGGTGGTCGCGGCCATCCATGTGGTGGCGTTCGGGCTGTTGTTCGGGGCGGTGGCGCCGCACAGCTATCAGCTCGGGTCGCAGGTGTTCGGGGTCGGATTGGGTTTCACCGCATACGCGTTCGGCCTGCGGCACGCGTTCGACGCGGACCACATCGCGGCGATCGACAATACGACCCGGAAGCTGATGGCCGATGGGCAGCGGCCCAAGTCGGTGGGGTTCTGGTTCGCCATGGGGCACGCGACGATCGTGTTCGTGCTGGCGGCGCTGGTGGTGGCCGGGGCGCGGGTGGTCGGCGAGCTGGTCGATGAGGATTCGCCGACCCGCAAGACCCTGGGCATGGTGTCGACGGTGGCGTCCGGATCGTTCCTCTATCTGATCGGGCTGCTCAATGTGGTTGCGCTGATCGGGATCTGGCGAGTGTTCCAGCGCAGCCGGAGCGGGGAGTTCGATGCCGAGGAGCTGGAGGCCGCGCTGCAGGCGCGCGGTGCGCTGGCCCGGCTGCTGGGCCCGGTCATGCGGGCGGTGCGCCGGCCGGCGCAGGTGTATCCGGTGGGCGTGCTGTTCGGGCTGGGCTTCGACACCGCCACCGAGGTCGCGCTGCTGGCCCTCGCCGGTTCCGGCGCCGCGGCCGGACTGCCCTGGTACGCGATCGTGGTGCTGCCGCTGCTGTTCGCCGCGGGCATGAGCCTGATGGACACCCTCGACGGACTGTTCATGAACGTGGCCTACGACTGGGCCTTCTCCGAACCGGTCCGCAAGATCTACTACAACCTGACCATCACCGCCCTGTCGATCGCGGTGGCGCTGGTCGTCGGCTCCATCGAACTGATCACCGTCCTCCACGACGACGCGGACTTCGTCAACCCGATCACCGACTGGATCGCCGGAATCAACCTGAACAATGTCGGATTCGGCATTGTCGGCCTGTTCGTGCTGGCCTGGATCATTGCCGTCGCCTACTGGCGCTGGGCCAAGGTCGAGCAGCGCTGGACCTCGGCCCCGTCGGAATGAATCCTGCCTGTCGGCCGCGGTGATCACACCGCGGTGGTGAACCCGGGCGGGACCTGTGCCGTCGTATCGACGTGTGCCCGATCCCATCACTGCATTCATGGGATGACATGAGGTCGAGAAGTCCTCTGGCACTGGCGTTCGCGTGGTGATGCGACGATGGACCGTGCCATGACCGACCCACTCGTGACCCCGGTGTCGCGTGCCGTGCGGGCGGCGATTTTCGCCGTGATCGCCGTCGCGGTGTCGGCCGCTGGGCACGGTCACGTGGTCGGGCACGGGCTGTCGTTCTCGGCGCTGGTAGTGGCGTGCGCCGGGACCGCCGCAGTGGCATGGGCTTTCGCCGATCGGCAGTGGGGTGTGCTGCCCATTGTCGGTGGTCTGGCCGGCATGCAGTTGGTGCTGCATCTGTGGTTCGGGCTCGCGCCGATGTCGGGCGGCCACATGAACCATGTTGCTGGGATGAGCGGCGCCGCGAGCGCCGGGTCCAGCACTCCCGCGATGATCGCGGCGCATTGCCTGGCCGCGATGTTCTGCGGCATCTGGCTGTGGCGCGGCGAACGGGCTTTGTTCGCATTGCTGCGCGCGCTGTATGCGCGCTTTTTCGTGCCGCTGCTGCTCGTCTATCTGCATCCGAGTGTGCCCGCCGGTCTGCCGGCCGGGCGGGTGGCGGAACACCGGGTCCCGAAGCCGTCGGAAACCCTGCTACGACATGTGCTGGCACGTCGCGGCCCGCCCGCGTGTGCATTCCAGGTCTGAACAGTTCACTGCCGGTGGCGAATTCGCCCACCGGTGACTGATCGACCGCCCCCTTCGCGGTGTGCCGCTGATCGTGCGGCGACCGATTCCGATCGACGTCTCATTGCTGTGGCGTCTGCAATCGAAGGCTTGGCAATGCACCTAATCCCTTCCGCGCCAACGTCTGCGCGAGGCCTCGTCCGGGCGAACCCGGCTCCGAACAGTCCCGCGGTCTCGGCGGATGATCAGCTGACCGCGCTCGCGCTGGCCGCCGGTCGTGGCGACCGGGGCGCCCTCGAAGAATTCATTCGCGGGACCCAGCGCGACATCTGGCGATTCACGGCGCATCTGACCGATGTGCAATCCGCCGACGACCTCACACAGGAGACCTACCTCCGCGCGTTGCGCAGCCTGCCCGGCTTCGCCGGCAGGTCCTCGGCGCGAACCTGGTTGCTGTCCATCGCCCGGCGCACCGTCGTGGACCGGATCCGAAGCGCCGCAGTGCGCCCGAAGAAGGCCTCCGGCGACTGGCAGACCGCGATCGATGAACGCTGCGAGCGTGACGGTTCCGACTTCCCCGAAATGCTCGCCATCGCCGACCTTTTGCGCGGCCTGCCCGACGACCGCCGGGAGGCGTTCGTGCTCACCCAGATGCTCGGGCTGTCCTATGCGGAGGCGGCCCAGGCCGTCGGCTGTCCGGTCGGGACCGTCCGGTCGCGGGTGGCCCGTGCCCGGGAATCCCTCGTCCTGGCGTGGAAGGAGCCCGACCGGCCCATCGTCACGAGACCGAGCTGAGCGGCGCGTTCGGCGGCAGTTGCCGCAGGATGTCCGACGTGAGGTCGGGTACCGGGGGTCCGGGGTGCGCTGTCAGCGTCCGCTGCAGCGATTCCGCGCGCTGGTACCAGGAACGGCAGTCGGCGCAGGCGTCCAGGTGCCGATCGGTCGATTCGGCCGCGATGGGCTCCTGTTCGCCGTCGATTCGCGCGGACAGCGCTTCGCGGATCGTTTCGCACCTCATGGCTCAATGGTCGCGCAGGCCCGGCGGGAAGTTCCCGGCGGGCCGGACGGCGGCGCGGGTCCCAGGCGAATCCGCGGGAACCGGGGCCGCCGTTCGTTCGACTTGTCGGGTGTGAGTGCGCGCGCGAAAACCCCGGCGGTCACGGCCATCCGCAGCTCGGTGCTGACGGTGCTGCTGACCACGGCGATGGCCCTGTCCATGCTGCCGCTGTTCCTGGTGGGAGCGCTGGGTCCCCGGATGGTCGGCGAATTCGGCCTTGCCACAGGGCAACTGGGGTTGCTGGTGGCGGCCGGGTTCGGGGTGGCGGCGATACTGTCGCCGGTAGTCGGTCCCATGGTGGCGGCGCTGGGGGCCCGGCGCTGCCTGATCGGAATGCTCGCGCTGTCTGCCCTGGCCCTCGCCCTGTTCGCGGCGGCACCGGGCTACGAGGGGCTGGTGGCGGCGATCGCGGTGTCCGGGCTGGGACAGGCCCTGGCCAACCCGGCGACGAATCAATTGATCGCAAACCGTGTTCCGGCCGCCGTGCGCGGTGCCGTGGCGGGATGGAAGCAGTCGGGCGTGCAGTTCGGCGCGTTTGTCGCGGGACTGCCCCTGGCGGCGATCGCGGGCGCGGTGAACTGGCGCGCGGCCGTGGCCACGGCGGCGGCGATCGCGACGATCGCGGTGGCGGCGGCGCTCACGGTGGCGAAAGATCCGCAGCCGCCGCGCCTTCCGCCACTGGTGGTGGCGCGCCCGCACGGCGACGCGGGCTGGATGTGCGGCTACTCGGTGTTGCTCGGGACCGGAATCTCGGCGATCAACACCTATATCGCGCTGTACGCCGCCAAGCAGTTGGGGGTGTCCGCGGGCGCGGCGAGCGCCCTGGTCGCCGTGCGAGGTCCTTGTCGGCGAGCATCTTTCGACCGGTGAGTCGCCTGGGCGACTGTTGAACGGCTGCTACGACCTGTCGCGCGGTCTGGCGACCCGCCACGAATTGATCTGGGGCGAGTTCCTTCTCATGCTGGCGTTGGCGATCCTGTCCGGCGAGGTCGATCCAGCCGAACTGTGATCGCCCCGCTGGACACGCCGCCCAGCACGGCCCGGCCGTTCAGCCGTGCATCGCTGCCGTGAGCTTGCTGGCGGCGTCCCGATAGACCGAGAGCAGATCCTGGTCCTGCGTGGGGTAATTGGTGAGATCGATCTGCTTGGCGGACGAGCCGGGCAGCACCTGGCCGGTGCTCATCTGCTCATTGCCCAGCACATACTGCGGATTCTTGGCGGAGAGGTCCGCGACCTGCCCCGGGGTGATGGGTGCGGGACCGTAGGTGCCGAGCACCTGTGCGCCGGACAGCTGGGCGGCGAAGCCCATGAACGCCTGCTGCACCACCTTCGGCGGCTGCCCGCCCGGCCAGGCGGTCTTGACGCCGGTGGCGAGCTTGCCATACTCGGTCTCGAAATCGACGATCCACTTGTCGGCGGTGGTGCGAGTGCCGAACAGGTCCCCCAGCCGGCGCACCTCGGATTCCATGGTTTCCTTGGCATTGTCGAGGTTGACCTCGACCAGCTTGGCCTTCGAACCGGCCGCGTCCTTGATCTTGCCCGCGAAGCCTTCGAACTGCGCGTACAGCACGAAGTCGGCCTTGGCGACCGTGGCCAGATCCGAGGGCTTGGGATCGTAATCGGGGGCGTGCTTGATGGCGGCGGGCACGATGACCGTCACGTCGGAGGCCCCGGCGGCCTTGGCGAACGCCGCCTCCCACGAACTCGCGGCCACCACATGCGGGCCGTTGTGGTCATGGTCGCTGCTCGAAGAACAGCCGGTGGCAACGGCCGCACCGGTGATCAGTGCAACGGCACCGATCGCGATGCGCGCGAGCCGGTTTCGTCGGATGAGGGCCATCCTCGTTTTCTCCAATCGGGGATCACATGAACGACGAGGGCGACCGCCCCCGCCAAGAGCACCAGGGCCGGACCGGGCGGCAGGTCCAGCGCCACCGCGAGCGTGAAGCCCGCGATATTCACCACCACGCCCACCACGACCGCGGTGATCGCCATGGTGGTCAGCGAATTCGCCAGCCGGCGCGCCGCCAGGGCGGGCAGCAGGGTCAGCGCGTCCACCAGCAGCGCGCCGGTGAGCCGGATGCCTGCGGCCACCGCGATCGCGACCAGCACCAGCAGGATCAGGGTCAGCCGATCCACCCGCACGCCCGAGCAGGCGGCCAGTTCCCGGTCGTGCAGCAGCAGTCCGATCTGGCGGCGGCGCAGTACGAACAGCAGCGGCACCACCGCGGCGAGCACACCCAGCAGCACCACATCGGCGGTGCGGGTGGCGAGGATGGATCCCCAGAGCAGTTCGAACGCGCCATTGGCGTTGACGCCCGAGATCGACAGCACCAGCAGCGCGCCCGCGATGGACAGGCTCATCAAAAGACCCATGGCCCCGGACAATCCGGTGCGGCTGCGGGCCAGCGGCGTCAGCGCCGCCCCCGATCCGCCACAGGCCACCAGGGCGCAGAGCATGGGGTCCAGTCCGGTCAGCATGCCGACCGCGATGCCGAGCAGCGCCACGTGCATCATCGCGAACCGGACCGGCATGATGTCCAGCCCGATGATGACCACGCCCACGATCGGCAGTCCGACCGCGCCCAGCACCAGCGCGAACAAACCGCGCTGCACCGGAGCCAGCTGCCACACGTCCATGACATTCGCCGCACTGTTCACGCGATCTCCTCATGCCGAGCGGGGATTTCGCGCAGCCGGCCGTCGGCCATCTCGAGCACGCGATCGCAGCGGTCGGCCAGCGTCCGATCATGGGTGACCACCAGCACCGTCACGGGCAGCGCCACCAGCAATTCGGCCGCTTCGGCCTGGCCGGCGAAATCGAGTGCGGCCGTGGGCTCGTCGGCCAGCAGCAGTCGTGCGCCCGCGGCGACGCAGCCGACCGCCCGGGCCAGATACATGCGTTGCAACTGACCGCCCGACAGTGTGTCCAGCGGCCGATCCGCGAAGTCCGCCACGCCGAGCCGCTCACCGGCCTCCAGCGCCGCGCCGAGATCGCCACTGCTGACCAGCAATTCGCGCGCCAGCAGCGGAAACCGGCCGGAGGCCTGCCGCTGCGAAATCCACGCGGCGACCGTGCGCCGGCGATCCCAGTCTCGCGCCGTCCGCGCCCGGTCCCCGTCCACGGCAATGGCACCCGACGACACTGGGTGCAGCCCCA
>NZ_JBHZCS010000084.1:0-42369 GCF_042755705.1 Nocardia sp. NPDC059154 | reverse complement strand
GTGCCGGTGGTGGCCGACGAGTTCGAGGAGCCGAATGGCTGGCCCATATTGTTGGGCTTGTCCGCACCCGGCAGGCTGGGCGCGCCGCCGTTGTTGGGCAGTGTGGTGTTCGCCGGGATGTGCGAAATCCCCTGTCCCAGTTGCTGACCGAAGGCATCGAGCTGATGCCCGACCGCGCCGACGCCGACATCGGCCGACAGGTTCGAGTGGAACCACATGCCGTCCAGCCCGACGTGCGCGTCGAAGGCCCAGTTGGTGCCGACGAACATGCCGGCGCCGTCGCCGCCGGTGGCGCCGACGCCGTCGAAGGCCCCCGAGTGGTCGGGCAGGCCGGTCTGCCCGTTGGGCGCGAACGACGCGCCGTTCATTCCGGGCAGGTGCATCGCCCCGCCCGCGCCGGGCAGGTGCATGGCATCGGTGCCGGGCAGGCCGAGCCCGGGCAGACCCATCCCGGGCAGCGCGGTGCCCGGCAGGGTCGGCAGGCCGGGCAGCATCCCCGGCTGTTGCTGGTCGAGCGTCGGCAGTTGCGGTTGCGCCTGTCCCGGAACCGATTCCGACTGCTGCTCGGTGTCGAGCGGCAGACCCCAGCCGGGACGCGGGCCATAGGTCGGCAGGCCGGACGCGCCGGTGTCGGTGTCGGGCAGGCCGAGGCCGTGGAAGCCGGAGATCGCCGGGTCGTTGGCCGGGATCGCGTCGAGCGACGGGAACAGGCCCGCGTCGGTGCCGTGCTGGTAGTCGCCGAGCGGGCCGAAGTGCCCGTTCACCGGCGCGGCGGCGGCCGGACCGTGGTGCGAGAGCACCGAATCCGCGGTCAGGTCGGGGAAGGTGATGGTCGGGCTCGGCACATTCGGCTGCGGGTCCTCGACCTGCGACCAGCCCACGTTCTTGCTGTCGTGGTTGATGGCCGGGGTGCCGCCGCGATTGCCGCCGGCGGCGATGAGCGCGCCACCGGTGACGTACGCGCCTGCCCTGGCCACGCGCGCGACTCCGTTGGCAATGCGGTAGGCGGCGTCTCCGTCGTCGTCACCGGCACCGGCAGCATCGTCGAAGGGCAGATCACGCGTCATCTGGGCTCCGCTCTCAGGGCTTCGGCGACCCGCCGTGCGGGCCGCTGAACCAAACTCGTTTCACACCCTATTTCCGGATAACCGGTCTGTCACATCCACCAGGTCGGAGGCGGTGTGCTCAGCGGTGCGTCACATAGCTTGTCACCCGGCATATCAGTACGGAAGACCCATTTTTCGGCTGCACACCGAACCTTGCGCCTGACCGGCCGACCGGGATTCTCCTACTTCTTCTTGTCCGTGGCGGAATCCGTGGACAGCGCGGCCACGAAGGCTTCCTGCGGCACCTCGACGCGGCCGATCGTCTTCATACGCTTCTTGCCTTCCTTCTGCTTCTCGAGCAGCTTGCGCTTACGGCTGATGTCACCGCCGTAGCACTTGGCCAGCACGTCCTTGCGGATGGCCCGAATGTTCTCGCGCGCAATGACCTTCGAGCCGATGGCGGCCTGGATCGGCACCTCGAACTGCTGGCGCGGGATGAGCTCGCGCAGCTTGGTGGTCATCTTGTGGCCGTAGGCCTGGGCGGCGTCCTTGTGCACGATGGCCGAGAACGCGTCGACCGCCTCGCCCTGCAGCAGGATGTCCACCTTGACCAATGCGGACTGCTGTTCGCCGGCCTCCTCGTAGTCGAGCGAGGCGTAGCCGCGGGTGCGCGACTTCAGCGAGTCGAAGAAGTCGAAGATGATCTCGGCCATGGGCAGGGTGTACCGCATCTCGACGCGGGTCTCCGACAGGTAGTCCATGCCCAGCAGTTCGCCGCGGCGGGACTGGCACAGCTCCATGATGGTGCCGATGAACTCGCTCGGCGCGATCACGGTGCACCGGGTGATGGGCTCGTAGATCTCGCGCACCTTGCCCTCGGGCCAGTACGACGGGTTGGTGACGACGTGCTCGGTGCCGTCCTCCATGACCACGCGGTAGATCACGTTCGGGGCGGTGGAGATCAGGTCGAGGCCGAACTCGCGCTCGAGCCGCTCGCGGGTGATCTCCATGTGCAGCAGGCCGAGGAAGCCGCACCGGAAGCCGAAGCCCAGGGCGACCGAGGTTTCCGGCACATAGGTCAGCGCGGCGTCGTTGAGCTGCAGCTTGTCCAGGGCATCGCGCAGGTTCGGGTAGTCCGACCCGTCGACCGGGTACAGACCGGAGTAGACCATCGGCCGCGGTTCGCGGTAGCCGGTCAGCGCCTCGGTCGCGCCATCGCGGGCGGTGGTGATGGTGTCACCGACCTTGGACTGACGCACGTCCTTCACGCCAGTGATGAGGTAGCCGACCTCGCCGACGCCGAGGCCCTGGGTGGGCTTGGGTTCGGGTGAGACGATGCCGATTTCGAGCAGTTCATGCGTCGCGCCGGTGGACATCATCTTGATCTTCTGGCGCGGGACGAGCTTGCCGTCCACCACGCGCACATAGGTGACGACGCCGCGGTAGGTGTCGTAGACCGAGTCGAAGATCATGGCGCGGGCCGGGGCGTCGGCCTGTCCGACCGGCGGCGGCACCACACGGACCGCCTCATTGAGCAGTTCGGCCACGCCGACACCGGTCTTGCCGGAAACGCGCAGCACGTCCTCGGGCTCGCAGCCCACGATGTGGGCGAGCTCGGCGGCGTAGCGGTCCGGATCGGCCGCCGGGAGGTCGATCTTGTTCAGGACCGGAATGATGGTCAGGTCCTTGTCCATGGCCAGATAGAGATTGGCCAGGGTCTGCGCCTCGATGCCCTGCGCCGCGTCGACGAGCAGGATCGCGCCCTCACATGCCTCCAGCGCGCGCGACACCTCGTAGGTGAAGTCGACGTGTCCCGGGGTGTCGATCAGGTGCAGGACGTAGTCCTCGCCGTCGACCTGCCACGGCAGCCGCACGTTCTGGGCCTTGATGGTGATGCCGCGCTCACGCTCGATATCCATGCGGTCCAGGTACTGGGCGCGCATGGCCCGCTCCTCGACCACTCCGGTGAGTTGCAGCATGCGGTCGGCCAGGGTCGATTTCCCGTGGTCGATGTGCGCGATGATGCAGAAGTTCCTGATCCGGCTGGGATCGGTGAACGTCTTGTCGGCGAAGCTGCTAATCGGAGTCACTCCTCGGCATGGCGAAACAGCGGCATGTCAACCCCGAAGTCTACGGTGCTGCATTCTTGGCCTCCGCTCCGCTCCGGCGAGTTCGCGGCCCCGAGGTCTCGATTCTTCCCTCCTCCGCTTCGCTCCCCCGCTCCAAGGCGGAGGTCTATCAAGCCGCAGTCCAGAATCGAGACGGCCGCGAACCTGCAGGTGAGCTACCTTCAGGCGCAGGCGAATCCGGTGCAGGTGAGATTCCGGTTGTCCGCCGTTAGGCTGCCGGGCATGGCCGGCAGGTGGAACGCTCTGGGGAAGCAGTTGGGGATCGTGGCTAAGGAGCAGGGCACCCAGCTCGTCACGCAGCAGGCCCCGAAGTTGATCGGGCGGGTGCGGCAGTCGACGATGTTGGATCGTGCGCTGAAGGCGGTGGGGACGCCGCGCAAGGGTCCGGGCGTCAATGTCCGGCCGACATCCTCGGCGGGGGTGCCGTCGCACGAACGGGCGCGCCGCATCGTCTACAGCCCGCAGCTCGACGGCCGGGCCGATCCCGGCGAGATCGTGTGGACCTGGGTCCCCTACGAGGAGGACCCGGACAACGGCAAGGACCGCCCGGTGCTGGTGGTCGGCCGCGAGGGCGACACGCTGCTCGGGCTCATGCTGTCCTCGAATTCCGAACACGCGCACCATCCCAACTGGGTGGGCATCGGCTCCGGCCCGTGGGACAGCGCGGAGCGCGACAGCTGGGTGCGGCTGGATCGTGTCCTGGATGTCCCGGAGATGGGCATTCGCCGCGAGGGTGCGATCCTCCCCCGCAAGACATTCGACCGGGTGGCGCACCGGCTCTGCGCCGAATACCACTGGCACTAGCGCCATCCCGGAGACGAGCGAACCCCGCTCCGGCGGAGCGGGGTTCGGGACCGAGAACGGTCAGCTCACCATATTGCGGGAGCGACCGTAGATCATGCCGTAGACCAGCGACCCGAGAACGCCGCCGATCAGCGGGAAGACGATGAACACCCACAGCTGCGCGGGTGCGCCGTCCTGATAGAACGCGACGGCCAGGCTGCGGGCCGGGTTCACCGAGGTGTTGTCGACCGGGATCGAGATCAGGTGGATCACGGCGAGCGTGAAGCCGATCGAGAGCCCGGCCAGCGGAATGTCGGAGAGCTGATCGGTGGAGGCCAGCACCACGAACACCAGCAGCGCGGTCAGGATCACCTCGACCGTGATGGCCGCCGCAAGACCGTAGCCATTGGTGGTGACGTCACCGAGCACCAGCTTCGACGGGCTGTGCTCGCCCCAACCGTTCGCTGCCAGGCCGTCCTTGGCGCGATCGTAGGACGGCAGGTTCTTGGCGATGGCGTAGACGACCGTGCCCGCGAGCAGGCCGCCGATGATCTGCGCGACCCAGTAGGCCGCCGCCACCACGATGGTCACCCGGCCCAGCAGCAGCTGGCCGACCGTGACCGCCGGGTTCACATGGCAACCCGAGATGGGCCCGATGGAGTAGACCAGGAGCAGCAGGGTCAGGCCGAAAGCCAGTGCGATGCCGAGCGCGCCGACCCGGCTCCCCGCCAGCACCGCGGTGCCGACACCACCGAGGACCAGCACGAATGTGCCCAATGCCTCGGCGAATACCTTGCGCCCCAGGGTGGGCGGTGTCAGATCGGTGAGATCCTCGGCGACTTCCTGAGCTGTGGGGGACATCGGCTACCTTCCGCTGGCATGGACAACGCACCGACAAGAACCGGCGGCGCGAGCCGAAAACGCCTCAGGCCAGGCGAGTTATCTCCACTACGACCTCGAGATCGGTCGAGCCGCTCCCGCTGAAGATACCTTTGAGAGGGGGCACATCCGCGTAATCACGCCCCACCCCGACTGATACGTGTTGCTCGGTGACCGGGATGTTGTTGGTCGGGTCGTAGCCCCACCACTGCCCGGTCCAGGCCTCCACCCAGGCGTGCATCTGGCCCGCGACGGTGTGGCCGACCTCGGCGGACGGGTCCGGATGCAGGTAGCCGGACACATAGCGGCTGGGAATCCCCATGCCGCGCAACAGCAGCAGCGTGAGGTGCGCGTAATCCTGGCACACGCCTTGCCGTTCGGCGAAGGCCTGCACCGCCGAGGTGTGCACGGAGGTGGTCCCGGCCAGGTAGTTCATCTCCCGGTGCACCCATTCCGCGGCCCGGACAACCGCTTTCGCCGGCGACACGCCGCGTGCCAGCTGCCGGGCCACCGGGGCCAGCCGCCGCTTCTCGCGCGGGACGTAGACGGTGGGTTCGAGCAGTTCGTCGAAGCGGTCGGCAATGGCGTCGTCGCGCAGCTCCTCCCAGGCCAGCTCCTCGGGCGGCCCGGCGAACGGCTCGGTCTCGACGACCGAGGCGCTGGTGACCTCCAGCTCGGTATGCGGGGCGTGCAGGTCGAAGGCGGTCACCGCCGTTCCCCAGTAGTCGATGTAGCGGTAGGACCGGGTGGACGGCACGGTGTCGACCCGATTGAGGATCACGGTCTGCCGGCTGTCGGCGCGCGGGGTGAGCCGAGCCTCGTTGAACGACCGGGTGACCGGTGTGTCGTACACATATCCGGTGGTGTGCACCACCCGCATCCGCCAGCTCACGCTGTGCCCTCCTTGGCGTGAACAGGGCCTTCCGTGGTTACACTGCGCTTCCGCCTCCAGGCCTGACTGTTCACGCCATCTCCTCGACCCGGTCCGCGCCGCGACCGTGCAGCCCCGTCCACGCCACCCACGATTCGGCGTGGAAGTACTGCAGCGCCACGGCCTCCCCCACCTCGCGGCAGGTCTGCTGCAGCCACAGCAGCCGGCTGGGCAGATCCTCCAGCAGCACCGACGAGGGCAGGAATTCCAGTTCGCTGCGCGCCCGGCCGAGCAGGCGATGCGCTTCGTGACGCGCCGCGAACCGGCTGTTGGGGCGCTGATCCAATTCCTGCAGACACGTTTCGGCCACCCGCAGCGAATGGAATACCGACCGCGGGAACAGGCGGTCGAGCAGGATGAATTCCGCGATCTGATTGGCGTCGAGCACGCCGCGATGGGTGCGCAGATACGGGTCGTGGGCCCCCGCCGAACGCAGCACCGTCACCCAGGCCGGCGAGGAGGTGCGGTCACCGGCGCGCGAATGCAACAGACGCACAGTCATATCCACGCGTTCGATGGATCTGCCCAGCAGCAGGAATCGATAACCGTCGTCGCGGCTCAGGGTGGAATCGGAGAGTCCGGCGAACATGGCGGCGCGATCGGTGATGTAGTGGCAGAACTCGTGCGGCCCCAGCGCCCGCGCCGCCCGCTCGGCCGCCGCCAGCCCGTTGAAAGTGGCATTGAGGCACTCCCACATCTCGGTGGAGGTGACTTCCCGTGCGCCCCGGGCATTCTCACGCGCCCGGCTGATGGAATCGACGATGGAGCCGCCGTCGCGGCCGAAGGCCACCAGCTCGGTCACCGACCACACATCCAGTTCCCGGTCCTCTTCGGGCGGCTCGATGCCCAGTACCCGCAGCAGCACGCGGGAGGTTCGGTCCGGATCGACCGTGGCGTCCTCCAACAGCTGATGGACCGCGACATCGAGAATGCGCGCCGTATATTCGGCTCGCTCGACGTAGCGCCCGATCCAGAAGAGGGATTCGGCATTGCGCGCCAACATGATCCGACCACCTAACGCTGTAACCACCTGCCGAGCGCCATTGCTGCCGATGTTCTCGATTTACTACTGTTGTTGCTGATGGGTCCGCGCGGAAGAGACATCCCGCGACTGGTCGCGTTCCGGGGCGATCTGCAGTTCGCCGACCAGCTGCGAACCCGCCAATTCCCGTTGCGCCACAGAGGTTCTGGGTGCGAGCACCCAGGTGTCCTTGCTCCCGCCCCCTTGACTGGAATTCACCACCAGCGAGTTCGCGGGCAGCGCCACCCGGGTCAGCCCGCCGGGCAGCACCCAGATGTCGTCGCCGTCGTTGACCGCGAACGGACGCAGGTCCACGTGCCGGGGCGCGAGCCGCCCGTCGATCTTGCTCGGCACCGTGGACAGCTGCACCACCGGCTGCGCGATCCAGCCGCGCGGATTGGCCCGCACCTTGCGCCGGGTCGCCTCCAGCTCCCGGGTGCCGGCCGCCGGGCCGATCACGATGCCGTAGCCGCCGGATCCCTCCACCGGTTTGACCACCAGTTCCGCCACCCGGTCCAGCACCTCCTCGCGTTCGGCCGGTTCCCAGCAGCGGTAGGAGTCCACATTGGGCAGGATCGGTTTCTCACCCAGGTAGTACTCGATGAACGCGGGCACATAGGTATAGACGAGCTTGTCGTCGCCGACCCCGTTGCCGACGGCATTGGCCAGCACCACGGTGCCCGCGCGGGCCGCGTTCAGGATCCCGGCCACCCCGAGCATGGAGTCCGGGCGGAACTGCATGGGATCGAGGAAGTCGTCGTCGATGCGCCGATAGATGACATCCACCTGCCGCTCCCCCGCGGTGGTGCGCATATAGACGACATTGTCGCGGCAGAACAGGTCCCGGCCCTCGACCAGTTCCACGCCCATCTGCCGGGCCAGCAGCGAATGCTCGAAGTAGGCGGAGTTGTGGACGCCGGGGGTGAGCACCACCACGGTCGGGTCGGCCTCGTTGGGCGCGGCGGCGGCGCGCAGGGCGCGCAGCAGGTGGGTCGGATAGTCGCCGACGGCGCGCACCCGGTGCGAGGCGAACAGGTCGGGGAACACGCGCGCCATGGTGCGCCGGTTCTCCATGACGTAGGACACGCCCGAGGGCGAGCGCAGATTGTCTTCCAGCACACGGAAATCCCCGTGCTCGTCGCGCACCAGGTCGATCCCGGCCACGTGGATGCGCACGCCATTGGGCGGCACCAGGCCGGCGGCCTCGCGGTGGAAGTGCGCGCAGGAGGTCACCAGCCGTTTCGGAATCACGCGGTCGCGCAGGATGGTCTGCTCGCCGTAGACGTCGGCGAGGAAGGCCTCGAGCGCGCGCACCCGCTGCCTGATGCCGCGTTCGAGTTTGGTCCATTCGCCGGCGGCGATCACCCGCGGCACCAGGTCTAGCGGGAACGGCCGCTCCTGACCGGAGAGCGAGAAGGTGATGCCCTGATCGACGAATGCGCGGTCCAGCGCCTCGGCGCGGGCGGCCAGATCCTCGGCGTCGATGGTGGCCAGGGCGTTGAATATCCCCCGGTAGGGCGCCCGCGGGCGGCCCGCGGAATCGAACATCTCGTCATAGGCACGGTCGTAGCGGCCCGGTTGATACCCCGCGAAGACGCCTGATTTATCCGATTTTTCGCGTTCCAGTCCGGAAGGAGCGAGCGCGGCGGAGGCTGACGCGGTGGATCTGTCTACTCTGGAGAGACCCGGTGCGGGTGCGGCGGGGGTCATGCAAAAATAGTCCATCACGCAGGGGCAACACGCAGTTGGACGGCGATAAATTTCTGGTTTCGACCAGATAGCGGACAGGCTCGATTTCATACCTCGCCGCGTCGCCTGGTAACCTCGACTGTCGGCGCTGCAACTGCCCCTCTCGTAGTGCGCGCCCGAAGACTTTGCATCCCGCATACACCACCAAGTGAAGGAACACGAGGAAACCGGCGTGGCCAACATCAAGTCCCAGATGAAGCGGATCCGCACCAACGAGCTTGCGCGCCAGCGCAACCAGTCGGTGAAGTCCGCGCTGCGCACCTCGATCCGCAAGTTCCGCGAGGCCGCTGCGGCGGGCGAGAAGGACAAGGCGCTCGAGCTGATGCAGTCCGCGAGCAAGAGCCTGGACAAGGCCGCCTCCAAGGGCGTCATCCACACCAACCAGGCCGCCAACAAGAAGTCGGCCCTGTCGCTGGCTTTCAACAAGCTCGGCTGATTCCGCCCGGTACACCTACCGGCATCATGCTGCTCACAGCCGCCGTGGCCACGAAGACCGCGGCGGCTTTTGTCGTGTCCGGAGCTGGAGACTTGCGCGAACGCGCGGTTGGCAGCAGGATGGCCGCGAACCGTCGGGGGCTACCTGTAAACCTGCACTGGGAGAGATCTCTTGGCAACGCTGCGTCGTGACAACCGTTCGTCCTGGACCCGGGGCACGCTGGCCGTCAGCGTGGCCGCGGTCGCGCTGACCACCGGAATGGGGGTGGCAGCCGCGCGTCCCATCGGCCCGTTCGAGGTGGGCGGGGCCATCGAGGTCGAATACGACGGCGCGGGCGGACCGGACTTCTTCGGTGATCCCACCACTCCGGAGACCGACGCCGCGGGCGGCGGCAAGAAGCAGGACTTCGTCAACAACGTCTCCATCTACTGGACCCCGGCTACCGATGCGCACGCCATCGGCGGCGCCATCCGCGACAAGTGGAAGGGCGCGGGTGCGGAGTCGGGCGCGCTGAAGTACCCGGTAGTGGACGAGGGGCAGACCTCGAAGCCCGGCCGCTTCCAGCACTTCCAGGGCGGCTCGATCTACTGGTCGGTGGGTGCGGGCACCCATGTGGTGAGCGGTGTGATCCGCGACAAGTACTCCGCGGTCGGCTGGGAGAGCAGCCCGCTGGGCTTCCCCATCGCCGATGAGAACAAGACCAACAGCGCCACCACCCACGAGCAGCTGTTCGAGGGCGGGGCCGTCTACTCCACCCAGAAGACCGGGACCCATGTCGTCTGGGGCTCGATCCGCGACGAGTGGGTGCGCAATGGCGCCGAGAACGGCCGCTACGGCTACCCGACCAGCGACGAGTACGACTACCAGGGCGGCAAGGCCCAGGAGTTCCAGGGCGGCAAGATCACCTGGAAGCCGGAGTAGTCCCGGGCCTTCCCGCTACGAGGCGCTCTCGCGCAGGTCCAGAATGCGCGAGAGCGCGTGCTCCAGTGCGTAATCCGCGTCGGCCGCCTGACCCTTGACGTCGGCATTGAGCGCGGCCACCACCTGCAGCGCCGCCCCGATGGACGCGCCGGTCCAGCCGCGCGCCTGGCCCTGCGCCTTCTTCACCTTCCACGGCGGCATCCCCAGATCACCCGCCATCTTGAACGGGTCGCCGCGCCCGGCCGAGCCGACGCGGGCGATGGTGTGCACCGAATCCGCGAGGGCGTCCGCGAGCAGGACCGCCGGGACGCCGCGATCGATGGCCCAGCGCAGCGCCTCCATGGCAGCGGGCCGATCCCCCGACACGGCCAGATCGGCGACATCGAACCCGGTCACCTCGGCCTTGCCCGAGTAGTACTGCCGCACCGCCGCGAGATCCACCTTGCCGCCGGTGTCGGCCGCCAATTGCGAACTGGCGGCGGCGAGTTCGCGCAGGTCCGAGCCCACGGCCTCGATGATGGCCTGCACCACGTCCGCCGGCACCCGCACATTGGCGGCCCGGAACTCGTTGCGCACGAACTCGACCCGCTCCCCCGCCTTGGTCAGCTTCGCGCAGTCGTGCACCACCGCGCCCAGCTTCTGCAGGGCCGGCGCGAGCGCCTTGGCGCGCCCGCCCCCGCTGTGCAGCACCACCAGCACCACGCCCTCGGGCGGCGCGGACGCCGCATCCTGGATGACCGCGACCGCGTCCTTGCCCGCGTCGGCCGCCGACTCCAGCACGATCACCCGATCCTCGGCGAACAGCGAAGGACTCAGCAGCTCAGCCAATTCCGCCGTGCTGGCATCCCCCGCCCGGAGCCGATCCACCGGCAGCGCATCAGCGTCCGCCGAGCCGGCCCGGGCCTGCGCGGTAATTCCCGCCACCGCCCGCTCGATCAGCAATTCCTCTTCACCGAGCACGAGATGCAGGGGCGCGGGTCGCTGGTTCACGCCCCGATCCTACGAGCCCGCTCCGACAACCCATGCATCCCGCACCCGGTCAGCACCGGCACACAAACGTGTGACACATATGTATTACTCATACGTCTTGCACAAATGTCTAATCATCGGTTAGGGTCATGCTCAGCACACCGGAACAAGGATCGGAGCAGACAATGACCACACGCACCGCCACCCGCACCAGCTTCGACATCGACGGCCGCGGACTGTCCTACGTGGATTTCGGGGGTACGGGCCGGACCGTCATCGCGCTGCACGGGCACATGTCCGACGGCGAGAGCTTCGCCGACCTTGCCACGCGGCTGTCCGCGGGGTGGCGGCTCGTCGCGCTCGACCAGCGCGGCCACGGCCACTCCGATCGCGCCGCCGACTACAGCCGCGACGGCTACCTCGCCGACATCCTGGCCCTGCTCGACCACCTCGGCCTGGAACGCGCTGTGCTGCTGGGCCATTCGCTCGGCGGCATCAACGCCTACCAGTTCGCGGCCCGCCACCCGGAGCGGGTGGCGGCGATCATCGATATCGACGCACCCGCCGCGCTCGGCCTCGACGGCCACAACCCGCTGGGCTTCGTGGCCGGCCTCCCCTACGAAGCGGCGACCCGTGAGCAGCTGATCGAGGCCATGGGCCCGATGGCCGCGCACTTCGGGGCGCTGGTTCGCGAGCGTGCCGACGGCTCCTGGAGCCTGCCCTTCCACCCCCTCGACATCGTCGCCTCCGAAGACCTGGTGCACGGCGACCACTGGTCGGACTGGGTCGCCGGCACCTGCCCGGCCCTGCTCATCCGTGCCGCGCACGGCGTCATCCCCGCCGACATGGCCGAGGCCATGCGTGACCGGCGCCCGGGCACCCGCGTGGTCGAACTCGATACCGACCACTTCGTCTACGCGAACGACCCCGCTGGTTTCGCCGACGCCGTCAACGAGTTCCTGAACTCCCTCTAGCCGGACGGCGAGTCCTCGTCTCGACCCGGCCGAGGCGGCACCGATCCCGTCACGGCGTCCGGATCCGCCCGCGAGCGGCCAGGGCGCAGAGCCGCGATCACCAAGGCGCACACCACCGTTGCGACCAGACCTGAACGCAGACCGGTCGGTAGTGAGACCGAGGCTCCCAGGGCGGCGGCTCGGTCGGAGACCGTGAGCAGCCACCACAGTGGCGGTGCGGTGCAGTGCATGACCGCCGCAGCGAGAGGCGACCACACGCAGGCGAGCAGCGCACCCAGCGCGCCGAGGATGGTGATGGGCGCGATCACCGGTTCGACCAGCATGTTCACCACGATCGCGACCAGGCTGAGGTGGCCGGTCATGGCGATCACCAGCGGCGTGGTGACCACGAAGGCCGCGGCCGCCACCGCGAAGGAGTCGGCGGGGATCCGCCACCAGCCATGGGCGCGAAGCCAATCCGACCAGCCCGGGGCGATCACGATCAGTCCCGCGGTGGCCAGCACCGACAGGGCGAATCCCGCGTCCACCGCGAGACCCGGTGACCAGGCCAGCAATCCGATGATGGCGGCGCACAGGGCGGGTAGGGCCTGCTTACGGCGGCCCGTGCAGAGAGCCAGCAGCGCAATGGCTCCCATGACGGCGGCACGCAGGACACTGGGCGATGGGCGGGCCAGGATCACGAACATGACCAGAGCCGCACCCGCGGCCACCGCGCCGACCCGTGGATCCACCGTGAGGGTGCGCATCGAAACCAGCACGGCCCCAAGCAAAATCGTCACATTGGCCCCGCTGACAGCTGTCAAGTGCGTCAAATCGGACTCACGGAAGTTCTCCTGGACGTGGTCGGTGAGGGTCGAGGTGTCGCCGATGACCAGGCCCGGGAGCAGGCCGGCGGCATCGTCGGAGAGCGCGCGGTGGGCGGAGGTCGCGAAGTCGCCGCGCACCTGTCCGGCGAGGCGCTGCCACCAGGGCGGGGTGCTCACCGAGGTGGGAGCGGCCTCCGCCCGCAGGATGGCGACCGTCATGTCCGGACGCCACGGACGGGCCACGCGGGCACGGAATTCCACCCGCTGGCCGGGCAGCAGGGTCCGCCACCCGGCCGCAGGCGCCATCACCAGCACCGATCCGCCGGAATGCACAATCCGTCCACCCAACCGGTAATCCACCAGCCCGGCCCGCACCATCACCTTCGGCCCGCCGAACGGCCTGGCGGACACCCGCTTCGGATCATCGGTCAGCTCCACGACCGCGACCAGCCGCTGCCCGGCCCGCACCGCCCGCAACGGATGCGTCTGCACCCGATGCGCATGCCACGCCCCCGCCACCCCGAACCCCGCCCCGATCACCAAGGCCCCCAGCACCACCCACGCCACCCCACTCCCCCGCCCCGCCCGCACCCGCCGAATCGCCCACGCCGCCACACACATCCCCACCAGCCCACACCCGGCCGCTACCCCGACCCCGGCCCGCCACCCCGCCACCAGCGGCGCCACCGTCGCGCCCCAACCACATACCGCCGCCGGAACCAGTCGCGCATCCAGCACCTCGGGTATTTCGACGGGCCCGCGATCCCCGGCATCGACGCGGTCGGTCGCCCCCGCTGTCATCGCCACCGCCCCGGCTCTGACCGCAGCTTCGCTACCGGCGCCATTCCACTTCCGGGTGCCGATTGTCCACCGGCGGCGCGATCGTTGCGCCCCAGCAACTCTGCGCGACTGCCCTGCTCGGCGCAGGCCGTCGCCTGCCGGCCCCGATGAGCGCCCGCACGCCTCGCTGTCCGAGTCGTGCTCACGCCCTCCGATTCGGCTTTCCGGCAACCGGTGCGAACGTACTGGTGCGCGGCAAGGCAATTCACGGTGGTCATATCGTCACCCGGTCGCGGAGGCGGTTGAGGCGGGAGTGGCCTATGCCCTCGATTTCGGAGAGTTGGTCGATGGAGGTGAAGCGGCCGTGGCGGGTGCGCCAGGTCAGGATGGCGCGGGCGGTGACGGGGCCTACGCCGGGGAGGGTGTCGAGGTCGGATTCGGTGGCGGTGTTGAGGTTCACCTTCGCGGGGAGGGCGGTGGAGCGGGGCGGGCCGGAGGATGGGGGTGAGTTCGCCGGGGGGTGGGCGGAATTCACGATGGTGGTGCCGACCTGCTGGGTGGTGGGGCGGGGTGTGGTGCGGCCGACGATGATCTGATCGCCGTCGGTGAGGGGCTGGGCGAGGTTGAGGGTGGAGAGGTCGGCTTCGGGACGGGGAGCGGCGACGCGGAGGGCGTCGGCTATCCGGGCTCCGGCGGGGAAGCGGCGGAGCCCGCCGTGCTCGACGAGACCGACGACGCTGACGACAAGCTCGCCGGGGGCGGCGGCAGCCCCCGGAGCGCCGGTTGCCGTGGTAGCGAGCGGGATTCGATCCGGCTGCGAGGCGGCGGGCCGCGACGCGGGCGGCTGGGCCACGCCCGGCACGGGCGTGGCTGTGACCGTCGCGGCGGAAGCGGCGGCTTCGGGTGCGGCACCATCCTGGTCGGCGGGCGCGGTTTCGCTGAGCGCGGCGATGGGCGGGACCGGTTGGGAGACAGGCTTTTCGCGCAGGGTGACGTAGCCGGCGAAAAGGATGGCCAGAATGCCGAGGGCGGCGATGACGAGGACACCGCGCGGGCCCGGATCCCAGCGGGTGCCGCGGAAACGTTCGGGGACCAGTCGTTCGTGCCACAGGGACACGCTGCCGCAGGGCTCGGACAGCCAGTCGGGCGAGGATCCGCCGGGATGCCGATCAGCGCCCCGGCGATCAGGGTCGATGAGCTGGTCGAGCGAGTCCTCGTCCCAACGGCCGGGATGTGGACGGCCGGAGGCGAATTCCGCCGGATCGGCGGTGACCTCGGCCGGGCCGGGGCGTGGGTCGGCGGCGGTGCGGGCGTTGAGGCGCTGCAGCGGGGTGAGTTCGTCGAGTCGTGGCATGCAGCTCACGGTAGGAGCGACGACGACCCCGGCCGCCCACGCGACCTGGGCTTTCAGCCGACCTGTGGATAGCGAATCACGTTGTGGACAACGCCGTTTCCACTAGCCGCAGCCGCCCGGAACCACCAGCGCGCCGACCGCGCCCACGCCCAGGTGCACCCCCAGGGTGGGGCCGAATTCGGCGATGATGACCTCCCGGATACCGGGAATCAGATCCCGCAGCTGACCGGCGATGGTGTTGGCGGCCTCCTCGGCCCCGAGATGCTGGACCGCGACCGCCGCCCCGTCCTCGCCGGCCGCATCCACTACGGCCGCAACGAGTTTGGTGAACGCCTTGGAGCGCGTGCGGGCCTTCTCGCGCAGTTCCAGCCGCCCGTTCACGATCTGGATGATCGGTTTGGTGACCAGCTCGGTGCCGAAGAACGCCGCGGCCGTGCTCAGCCGCCCGCCGCGCCGCAGCTGCTCGGTCCGGTTGACGACGATGAACGCGCGCCCGCGGCTGGCCGCCGCCACCGCCGAGTCGTACACGACATCGAGCGGCTCGCCCGCCCGTGCCCGGCGCGCCGCCGCCAGCACCGGCAGCCCGGTCCCCAGCCCGGCGCTCAGCGAGTCCACCAGCCGGATCCGATCGGCGGCATCCATGTCCCGCACGGCCTGCCGCCCGGCCTCCCAGGTGCCCGACAGCTGCCGCGAGATGTGCACGGCCACTACGCCGTCGCCGTCGGACAGCTCCAGGGCCCGCTCGTAGACGCTGCGCAGATCACCCGGCGAGGCGGCCGAGGTGGTGACCTGGGAGGAGCCGTAGTCGATGTCGCAGTCGTCGATCCCCTCCCGAATCTCGCGATCGTCGACCAGCACGTGCAGCGGCACGGCCAGCACACCAAGATCAGCCGTGAGGCCGGCCGGCAGGCTGGCCGACGAGTCGGTCACCACCACCACGGTCATGCAGTGTGTACCTCGTCGGCCGTGGCCTCGGTCAGCACCTTCACCATGGCCCGCGCGACCGCGCTGTGGCCCTCCCAGCCCCAGTGGATGCCGTCCGGGTTGGCGGGGCCGTTGAACACGTTGTCGCGCACGGCGTCACCGAGATCCACCAGCGGCACCGCGTGCTCGGCGGCCCAGGCCGACACGGCCCGCACCATGGGCTCGCGCCCGGTGTGCACCCCGGCGTAGGCCTCGCACCTGTGCACCGAGGGCAGCACCGCCACGAACGGCAGCTCGGGCCGCAGCTGGGCCAGCGAGTGCCGCGACTGCTCCAGGTAGTCGACGCTCACCGCGGGCGGCAGCGCCACCGGCCAGCCCAGCGGGGACAGCCTGGGCTGCACCCAGTTGTAGGCGTCGCGCACCCGCCGGCGCACCGAGGACGGCCGCACATAGCGGATCAGCTCGCGCAGCGCGGTCGGCAGTGGCGAGGGCAGCGAGTCCATGCCGCCGGTCGCGAACACCACGGCCCCGGCCCGCGGCACCGCGGCCCAGATGCGCGGGTCGCCGATCAGCGCCCAGTAGGCGTCACGGCAGGTCCAGCCGATGCGGGCCACCAGTTCGACGTCCCAGTCCAGCTCGGCGGCAACGAGATTGGGCCAGATGCCGGGATGGTCGGCGGGCAGCCCGCCCTTGGGACCGAAGTAGGACAGCGAGTCCGCCACCACCACCAGCACCTTGCGCTGCGGCGAACCGTCCTGCGCCGGTTGGGCGTTCGAACTCTCAGAGGACATCAGGGGCTACCTTCGCGACCGCGTTCCACACATCCAGGCGCCAGCCGGGCTTGTCGACGCCGGGACCGTGGCTGGTCAGCTGCACCCAGCTGGTATTGGCCAGGCCGCCCAGGGCCGGCCAGTTCGCCTCGGGCAGGTCGAGCAGGGCCGCGGTCAGCGCCGCGATCAGCCCGCCGTGCGCAACCAGCATGATGGTACGGCCGGGCCAGTCCTCCCGCGCGGCGAAGAGTTCCGTCACCACGGGCAGTGCTCGCGCGCCCACCTCGAGCTTGGATTCGCCGCCGGGCGGGGTGAAGCGGGCATCGAGCCGCCACGCCTTGCGGGCGCCCGGGTACTCGGCGTCGACCTGGTGGTGGTCCAGGCCCTCCCAGTCCCCGAGGTTGGTCTCGCGCAAGCGCTCGTCGGTGACGACCGGCATGGCCGCGCATTCGGCGACGGCGAGCGCGGTGTCGTGGGCGCGCTTGAGATCGGAGGAGACGATGGCGATCAGGTCGCTGGTCGCCATGTCGGGCGCGCAGTCCTTGGCCTGCCGTCTGCCGATGTCATCGAGTTCGGTGTCGATCTGGCCCTGCATGCGGTCGCCGGCGTTCCATTCGGTCTGTCCGTGCCGCAGCAGAATCAACCGGCGGACGCCGGCCATCTTGCTCACTCGTCGTCCCCGCCCTTGTCTTCCTCGGTCGTCGCGCGCGGATCGCCGATGCCGTCGACCGGCACCGCCGGGCAGTCCTTCCACAGGCGCTCGAGGCCGTAGAAGTCGCGTTCGTCCTCGTGCTGGACGTGGACCACGATCTCGACGTAGTCCAGCAGCGCCCAGCGGCCCTCACGGGTGCCCTCGCGGCGCACCGGCTTGTATCCGGCCTCGCGCAGCTTGTCCTCGATATTGTCGACGATCGCGTTGACCTGGCGCTCGTTGGGCGCGGACGCGATGACGAAGCAGTCGGTGATGACCAGCTGCTCGGAGACATCCAGCACGACCACGTCGGCGGCCAGTTTCTCGTCGGCGGCCCGTGCGGCCACCGTCGCCATCGAGACCGCTTCTGCCGATGCTGTCACCCTGATACCTCTTCCCTGCGCACTTTCACCATGCACTGTCTTGCGGCACGTACAGGTGCCGTTTCGATATGTATTGGACGACCCCGTCCGGGACGAGGTACCAGACTGGCCGGCCCTCCGCCGCCCGCCGCCGACATTCGCTCGACGAGATGGCCAGGGCCGGAATCTCGATCATCGTGACCGTGCCCTCCGGGTAGTCGCGGAGGTGGTCGGCGAGATGGTCGATATTCAATTCGTAGCCCGGACGGGTCACGCCGACGAATTTCGCCAGCTCGAACAGTTCCGACCAATCCTGCCACGTCAGGATGCTGGCCAGCGCGTCCGCTCCGGTGATGAAGTACAGATCCGCGTCCGGGTGGAGTTCGGCCAGGTCGCGCAGGGTGTCGACGGTGTAGGTCTCCTTGCCGCGGTCCACGTCGACGCGGCTCACCTGGAACCGGGGATTGGACGCGGTCGCGATGACCGTCATCAGATACCGGTCCTCGGCCGGGCTGACCGCGCGATCACCCTTCTGCCACGGCTGACCGGTCGGTACGAAAATCACCTCGTCCAGGTCGAACCGATTCGCGACCTCACTGGCCGCGACCAGGTGCCCGTGGTGGATGGGGTCGAAGGTGCCACCCATCACGCCCAGCTTGCGGCGGCCGTTCGTATGCACGAAAAGCGAGCTTACCGGGGGCGATTGCGCCGCCCCCGCACCGGCGGGGCTCAGCCGGCCGGCCATCCGGATTCAGACCGGCAGCAGGCGGCCCACGAGGGCGGTCAGCTGGCGGGCCGAACGGCATTCGTGCATCTCGATGATGTCGGCGTAGCGGTCGGCGGCGGAATCGCCGGTGCCCCACATCTTCTCGGCCTCGGGGTTGAGCCAGTAGGCGTGCTTGGCGGTGTCGACCAGCTGCCGGAGGGTGTCCAGCGCCGGGTCCCGGTAGTTGGTGCGGGCGTCGCCGAGAATGAGCAGGGAGGTGCGGCTGGTGACGGCGTCGGGGAACCGCTCGGCGAAACCCTCCAGGGCCGAGCCGTAGTCGGAGTGGCCCTCGATGCCGACGACCTCGGCTTCGGTGAAGATGCGGCGGGTCAGCTGATCCAGCGGGGTGGCCGCGTCGAACAGCTGGGTGACCTCGTCGACGCGGTCCACGAAGGCGAAGATGCGGACCCGGGAGAACTGCTCGCGCAGGGCGTTCACCAGCAGCATGGTGAAGCTGGAGAAGCCCGCAACCGAGCCCGAGATGTCGCACAGCAGGACGAGATCGGGGCGGCCGGGACGCGGCTTGCGAGTGACGAGATTCACCGGGACGCCTCCGGTGGACATGGATTTGCGCATGGTCTTGCGCAGATCGATCTCGCCGCGGCGGGCGCGGCGGCGGCGCGCGGCCAGGCGGGAGGCCAGGACCCGGGCCAGGCGCTGGCTGCTGCGGCGCAGTTCGTCGAGTTCGGCCTGGGAGATGCGCAGGAAGTCGGCGTCCTCGGCCTGCCGGGCGACGCCGTAGGTGGCGACGCGCTCGCGGCCGATGCGCTCGGCGACCCGGCGGCGGGTCTCGGCTTCGACGGTGCTGCGGAAGTCCTTGATCCGGCCGCGGGCCGTGCGGCGGGCGATCTCGCTGTCGAAGTCGGAATTGTCCATGCCCTGGGCGAGACCGGCGAGAATCCTGCTCACCAGCAGTTCCGGCTGGAGATCCTTCAGCGTCTGGTAGGCGGAGAAGGACGGCCCGCCCGCCGCCTGGTACTGGCCCATCTGGTCGACCATCTGCGCGGCCAGCGCCTGCAATTGCTGCGCCTGCTCACCCGACGGGTCCTGGATCAGCAACTCCGCCAGCATCTTCCGCAGTTCGAGGATGTCGACCGAGCCGTCCGGTTTGATCGGCAGCTCCACCTCTTCGGCCCCGATCCGCTCCCCCAGCGCGGCCGGGAACCACAGGTCGAACATGCCGTCGAAGGTGGCGCGCTGGGTGGTGCGGCGCAGCAGCGCGCAGGCCAGGCCCTCGCGCAGCGCCTCCCGGTCCATGAGGTCCAGGACGGTGAGAACCTGTCCGGCGTCCACGGTTTCGGACGGCCCGACCGGAATTCCCCGGCCGCGCAACGCCTCCACGAAGCCGACCAGATGCCCGGGCAGGCCGTGTTCGGCCGTCGGTCCCGACACCTGCACCGGCTTGGCCGGCGTACCGCCCGAGATCGCCCGCATGGCGGCGGAAACCAGCCCGCGCGGCGAGTTCTCTTTGCCCTTCGAGGGCTCCGACGCCCCGGCCACGATCAGGCCAGCTTCAGCTCGGACTGCGCACGCACGTGATCGGCCTGGTGTTTCAGCACCACTCCGAGCGTGGCCCGCACGGTCTTGTCGTCGAGATCCTTTGCGCCCAAGGCCAGGAGCGTGCGCGCCCAGTCGATGGACTCCGCGACCGACGGCAGCTTCTTGAGCTGCATGCCGCGCAGCACGTGCACGATCCGCACCAGCTGCGCCGCCACCGCGGGCTTCAGCTCCGGCACCCGGCTGGCCAGGATGCGGCGCTCGAGCTCCTCGTCCGGGAAGTCGATGTGCAGGTAGAGGCAGCGCCGCTTGAGCGCCTCGGACAGCTCGCGGGTGGCATTGGAGGTGAGCACCACGAACGGCTTGCGGGTCGCACTGATGGTGCCCAGTTCCGGCACGGTGACCGAGAAGTCGCTCAGCACCTCCAGCAGCAGGCCCTCGATCTCGACGTCGGCCTTGTCGGTCTCGTCGATGAGCAGCACGGTCGGCTCGTCGCGCCGGATGGCGGTGAGCAGCGGGCGTTCCAGCAGGAACTCCTCGGTGAAGACGTCGGCCTTGGTTTCGGCCCAGTCGTTCTCCGAGGACGCCTGGATGCGCAGGATCTGCTTGGCGTGGTTCCACTCGTAGAGCGCCCGCGCCTCGTCCACGCCCTCGTAGCACTGCAGCCGCACCAGTTCCGCACCCGCGACCTGCGCGACGGCCTTGGACAGCTCGGTCTTGCCGACACCGGCCGGTCCCTCGATGAGCAGCGGCTTGCCGAGCCGGTCGGCGAGGAAAACCGAAGTGGCGGTGGCCTTGTCGGCCAGGTAGCCGGTGCGGGCCAGCCGCTCGATCACATCGTCGACCGACGAGAAGATCGGCTCCTGGTTGGGTGCGGTGGTGGGAGCCACGGCGGTCCTTTCGTATCCAGCGGGTGCTAGACGGGGCGAATCTGCCCGTCGCCCCACACAATCCACTTGGTGGAGGTTAGTTCGGGCAGGCCCATGGGTCCGCGGGCGTGCAGCTTCTGGGTCGAAATGCCGATCTCCGCACCGAATCCGAACTGCTCGCCGTCGGTGAAGGCGGTCGAAGCGTTGACCATGACGGCGGCGGCGTCGACGCGAGCGGTGAACTCGCGGGCGGCCTTCAGATCGGCGGTCACGATGGCCTCGGTGTGGCCGGTGCCCCACTCGTTGATGTGCTCGACGGCCGCGTCGAGATCTTCGACGACCTTCAAAGCGATGTCCAGGGACAGATATTCGTCGGCCCAGTCGGTGTCGGTGGCGGGCACCAGGCCCGGCAGGTCGCCGTGGATGGTGACGCCCTTGTCCTCGAGGGCCTTGATCATGCGCGGCACCGCGGTCTCGGCGATGGCCCGGTCGATGAGCACCGTCTCGGCGGTATTGCACACCGAGGGCCGGCGGGTCTTGGCGTTGATCAGGATCGACTCGGCCATATCCAGATCGGCGTCCCGGTGGACGAATACGTGGCAGTTGCCGGTGCCGGTCTCGATGGTCGGCACCAGCGCATCGCGCACCACCGCATTGATCAGGCCCGCGCCGCCGCGCGGGATCACCACGTCCACCAGGCCGCGCGCCTGGATCAGGTGGGTGACGCTGGAGCGGTCCTCCGCCGGGAGCAGCTGCACCGCGTCGGACGGAATCCCCTGCGCTGCAAGCGCTTCCCGCAGCACCTGGACCAATGCCGCATTGGACTTCGCCGCCGAGGACGAGCCGCGCAGCAGCGCCGCATTGCCCGACTTCAGCGCCAGCCCGAAGGCGTCGACGGTGACATTCGGCCGCGCCTCGTACACCATGCCCACCACGCCCAGCGGCACCCGCACCTGGCGGATTTCGAGACCGTTGGGCAACGTCGACCCGCGCACCACGTCGCCGACCGGATCCGGCAGCCCGGCCACCTGCCGCAGCCCCGAGGCGATGCCGTCGACGCGGGCCTCGGTCAGCCGCAGCCGATCCAGCAGCGACTCGGCGGTGCCGCCCGCCCGGGCGATCTCGATGTCCTCGGTGTTGGCGGCGAGTACCGCATCCTTGGCCGCGAGCAGCGCGTCGGCCGCGGCGTGCAGCGCGGCGTCCTTCTGCGCGGTGGTGAGCTGAGCGAGCGTCCGCGACGCCACCCGAGCCCGGCGCGCCGAGTCGTGCACCACCTCGCGGACGGCGTCCCGATCTGTGGTCGTGGGAGCAGTCATAAGGACAGATTACTGATGACGATCTGCCGCCGGTCGGGGGCAGGTTGTTACCGTGAGCGCATGACCGCGAGCATCCGGTTGTCCTCGGGCACCGGCCGATGGGTTCTACTGGCCACCGTCCTCGGTTCGGGGATGGCCATGCTGGACGCGACCGTCGTGAATGTGGCACTGCCGCGGATCGGTGACGAGTTCGGCGCATCGATGGCGGGACTGCAGTGGACGGTCAACGCGTACACGCTGACGCTGGCCGGATTGATCCTGCTGGGCGGGTCGCTGGGTGACCGGTACGGGCGGCGGCGGGTGTTCCTGATCGGGGTGGTGTGGTTCGCCATCGCCTCCGCATTGTGCGGTGCGGCGCAAGACGTTTCGATGCTCATCGCGGCACGGGCCCTGCAGGGTGTGGGCGGTGCGCTGCTGACGCCCGGCTCACTGGCCATCATTCAGGCCTCGTTCCGGCCCGAGGAGCGGGCGCGCGCGGTCGGGGCCTGGTCCGGGCTGGGTGGCGTGGCCGGCGCCATCGGGCCCTTCCTGGGCGGCTGGCTGGTGGAGGCGGCCGGCTGGCGGTGGGTGTTCCTGCTCAATATTCCGCTGGCCGCTGTGGTGGTGGCGGTGACGGTCCGGCATGTGCCCGAGACCCGCGATGCCGAGGCGCACGGGAGGTTCGACGTGCTCGGCGCGGTGCTGGCGGCCTTGTGCCTGGCTGGGATCACCTACGCCCTGACCATGGCGCCCGAGCACGGTACGAGTCGAATCCTGGTGTGGGGCAGCGCGATCGCGGGCGTCGCCGCGGGTACGGGATTCGTGGCAGTGGAGCGGCGGCGGTCGCGCGACGGCCAGGATCCCGCCGCCATGCTGCCCGTCGTGGTGTTCGCCTCCAAGCAGTTCACCGCGATCAATGTGGTCACCTTCGTCATGTACGGGGCCATGAGCGTGGTCTTCTTCCTGCTGGTGCTGACCCTGCAGGTGGTGGCCGGATTCACGCCGATCGCCGCGGGCACGGCCATGCTGCCGGTCACCGTTCTGATGCTGCTGTTCTCGGCCCGCTCCGGCGCGCTGGCCCAGCGCATCGGACCCCGCTGGCCGATCACCGTCGGTGTACTGCTCGCCGCGACGGGCATGCTGCTGATGGCCCGCATCGGCATCCACACCTCCTACCTGGCCGATGTGCTGCCCGCCGCACTGGTTTTCGGCTTCGGCCTGACGCTGGCGGTGGCGCCGCTGACCGCGACCGTCCTCGCCACCGCCGACGAACGCCATGCGGGCGTGGCCAGCGGCGTCAACAATGCGGTCGCCCGCGCCGCGGGTCTGCTGGGCGTGGCGGCCATTCCGCCCCTGGCAGGACTCACCGGCGCGGCGTACACCCATCCGCCCGACTTCGCCCACGGCTTCCACCTGGCCATCCTCACCTGCGCCATCCTCATGATCGCGGCCGCCGCCCTGGCCTTCTTCACCGTCCGCGACGACGCCCTCCGCACCGCCCCGCCCTCGTGTGAACCGGAGTGCCGCACCTTCTCCGCCGTCGCCAGCCCGCCCCTCGAACCCGACCACCACACCACCCCGACTGGAAGCGAGCCCTCATGACCGCGCCCGAGCCGACCATCTCCCAGGTCACCGACACCGTCCCCCAGTACTTCGCCATCAAGGTCGGCGATACCCGCGCCGGCCTGACCGCCTACGTCGATCAAGGCCGCCAGCGCATCTTCTTCCACACCGAGATCGACGAGGCCTTCGCCGGTCAGGGCCTGGCCTCCAAACTCATCGGCGCCGCCCTCACCGCCACCCGAGCCGCCGGCAAACGCATCGTCCCCAGCTGCCCCTTCGTCAAGGCCTACGTCGAAAAACACCACGACTTCGACGACGTCCTCGACCCCGTCACCCCCGAGGCCACGTCCATCGTCGAATCCGCCCTCGGCTGAGCCGCCTGCACTACGGTCCGGACCATGGCGCGAATTGCGGTGGTGGGCAGCATCAATATGGATCTGGTGACGACCGTGGGGCGGCGGCCGGAGGCCGGGGAGACGGTGGCCGGGGACGGGTTCGCGCTGGTTCCGGGTGGGAAGGGGTCGAATCAGGCGATCGCGGCGCGGCGGGCGGGGGCCGAGGTCGAGTTCGTGGGGGCGGTCGGCGGGGATGTGTTCGCCGACGCGCTGCGGAAGGTGTTGCACGAGGCCGGGGTTGGGGTCTCACGGCTGCGCGAGGTCGAGGGGCCCAGTGGGATCGCGACGATCGTGGTGGACCGGAATGGCGAGAACACCATCATCGTGGTGGCGGGCGCCAATGGGCGGATGACGGAACTTACTACGGCGGACCTGGATACGATCGCCGCCGCGGATGTGCTCATGTGCCAGTTGGAAATTCCGATTCCCACGGTGCTCGCGGCCGCCCGGCACGCGCGGGCCAATGGCACCACGGTGGTGCTGAATCCCTCACCGGCGCAAGAGCTTCCGGACGAGTTGTGGGCCGAGGTCGACGTCGCGGTTGTCAATGAAGGTGAGGCGGCTCGACTGGCCTCTGCGCTCACCGACGTGCCGCACGTCATCACAACGCTGGGCGGCGCGGGGGCGAGCTATCGCGGTCCCGACGGTGTCGAGCTCGCCCATCCGGGGATTCGCGTGCAGGTCGTGGACACCACCGGTGCCGGCGACACCTTCACCGGCGCGCTCGCCGCGCATTGGCACGAGGGGCCCCCTTCCGCGCTGGCCTGGGCCTGTACCGCGGGGGCGCTGGCCACGACGAAACTGGGTGCCAGTGCCTCGATTCCGGAGTCGGCGGAGGTCGAGGGCGTGCTCGCGGGTCCGGGGCGCGATAGCCGGGTGTGATTATGTGGTGAGGGTCAACGAAAGGGTGCCTGCGCACTGGCCTTGGCCGCCAAGGGATTCCACGTCTACGCCGGGGTCCGCACCCCGACACCGGACCTGGACGCCACCGGCATCACCCAGCTCACGCTCGATGTCACCGATTCCGCGAGCGTCGCGGAAGCCGCCGGAAGCGGGATCCGATGCACGACTCGCGGTCTTGTTGTCGCATATCCCGGCAGGGCTGCGCGACAGGGTATTCCAGCGCGCGCTCGGTCTGTCGGGCATAGTGCCCACCGCCGCCGCGACGGCGTAGCGGGCACCGGGAACAGATGGCGGCGATCCGCCTTTTCCATCAATGTGGACATTCGACCAAAAGTTGAACCCGACGAATGTCCGCACCGTTTGACATCGGCATCGGACACGAGATTCAGGAGATGGGCCAATGGATTTGAGACTGGGCGGCAGAACCGCGCTCGTGACCGGCGCGTCGGCGGGCATCGGCGCGGAGATCGCGCGGGTGCTCGCCGCGGAGGGCTGCCATCTGCATCTGGCCGCCCGCAACAAGGAGCGGCTGGACGAGATCGCCGAGCGGCTGCGCGCCGAGTACGGGGTGCAGGTGCGCTCCCACCCGGTGGACCTGCGGTCGGCCGAGGATCTCACCGGGCTGGCGGACGCGGTCGGCGCGCCGGACATTCTGGTCAACAATGCCGGCGACATTCCGGCCGGAACCCTGACGGCCGTCGACGCCGAAACCTGGCGGCACGCATGGGAGCTCAAGGTCTTCGGCTACATCGACCTGAGCCGCCGCGTCTACGCGGACATGACGCAGCGGGGCGGCGGCGTCATCGTGAACGTCATCGGTTCGGCGGGCGAGCGGCCCGATGCCGAGTACATCGCGGGCAGCACCGGCAATGCGGCGCTCATGGCGTTCACCCGCGCGCTGGGCAGCCGCAGCTGGCGCGACGGCATCCGGGTGGTCGGCATCAATCCGGGCCCGGTGGCCACCTCGCGCATCACCACACTCATCGAGACCAATGCCCGTTTCGCCGGGATGGCGGCGGACTTCCCCTTCGGCCGCCCGGCCCATCCGCGTGAAATCGCCGATATGGCAGCGTTTCTGGCCTCGGACCGGTCCGGCTACACCACCGGCACCATCGTCACCATCGACGGCGGCCTGAGCCTGATCTGAGGCTCAGGCGACCGAGGTCGTCCTGCCCGTGTGCAGGGCGACCAGGTCGGCCATCTGCTGGCCGGCCCGTTCCAGGGGTGCGGTCGAGCGGGTCGCCAGCGACATGACGACCGCGCCCTCGACCGCTGCGATGATGGTGGTCGCCAGGGAGCGGGCAGTGGCGGGTTCCACGGCCTCGGCCTCGAGCCGGTCGGCCAGGATGCCCTCCCACTCTCCGAAGGTCTCCCCCGCCACGTCGGCCGCCTCGGGCGATTCCGAGCGGCCGAGCGCCGCGGCCACGATCGGGCAGCCCGCGGTCAAGTCGCTCGAGACCAGCACGTCCCGCCACAGGGCCGGGAAGGCGGCGATGGCGCCGGCCAGATCGGTGCCGGCGGTGACGGTTCGCATGAGTGCGCTGGTGGCCTGTCCGGCGGTCCGGGTGGCCTCGGCGACCAGTTCGGATTTGCCGCCCGGGAAGTTCAGGTAGATGGACCGGCGGGAGATGCCGCTGTGCTCGAGCAGCTGCGCGATGCCGGTCCCGGCGATGCCATTGCACCGCATCAGGGCGATGGCGCTGTCGATGAGGCGGTCGCGGGCACCCATGGACGGTTCCTCCTTGCTCTATACCGATCGGTGTACTAGCGTTTTCGGATATACCGATTGGTCTACTCAGTGTAGTCCGCCGCTCAACTCTTCGACGAGGAATCGGGGCCACACCATGCCGTCAGCATCCACCGCGCGACAGTCGACCCTGCACGATCCCCTGCCGCTGGCCAGCGGTCAGGTGCTACCCAATCGGATCATGAAATCCGCCCTGAGCGAAGGGCTGGCCAACGGCGACAATGCCCCCGACGCGCGGCTGGAACGACTGTACGGCCACTGGAGCCGCGGCGGCTACGGCCTCATCGTCACCGGCAATGTCATGGTCGACCGCCGGCACTGCGGCGAACCCGGCAATGTGGCCATCGAGGACGAGCGGCACCTGGAGGCCCTCACCCGCTGGGCCAAGGTCGCCAAGGACGGCGGCGCCAAGGTCTGGGTGCAGCTGAATCATCCCGGACGGCAGGCCAATCCGATCGTCACCCGCACCCGCGCGGTCGCACCCTCGGCCATTGCCATGGGCATCCCCGGCGTGCCCGCCCCGCGCGAGCTGACCGAGGACGAGATCCTCGACATCATCGCCCGCTTCGGCCGCGCCGCCCGGGTCGCCGAGGCCGCCGGATTCGACGGCATCCAGATCCACGGCGCGCACGGCTATCTGGTCTCGCAGTTCCTGTCCCCGCTGTCGAATCAGCGCACCGACGCCTGGGGCGGCGACGCCGAGCGGCGGCGGCAATTCGTGGTCGAGGTGGCGCGCAGCATCCGCGCTGCGGTGAGCCCGGGCTTCGGGCTGGGCATCAAACTCAATTCGGCCGACTTCCAGCGCGGCGGCTTCACCGAGGACGAGTCGCGCACGGTCATCGAGGAGCTGTCCGGCGAGCAGGTGGACCTGTTCGAAATCAGCGGCGGCAGTTACGAATCCCCCGCCATGATGGGCCGGCCGCGCACGGCCTCGGCCGGCACCCGCGCCCGCGAGGCGTACTTCCTGGACTACGCCGAGACCGCCCGGCAGGCCGCGGGCTCGGTCCCGATCGCGGTGACCGGCGGTTTCCGCTCCCGCGCCGCCATGTCCGACGCGCTGGCCGGCGGCACCTGCGACCTGGTCGGCCTGGGCCGCCCCGCGGCCGTGATCCCCAGCGCCGCAGCCGATCTGCTCACCGAGCGCACCGATGCGCTGCGCCCGCCGCACATCTCGCTGGGCCTGCCCCCGCGCCTGGCCGCCAATGGCGGCCTGAAGTCCTTCGACGGCGCGCTCGACCTGCAGTGGCACACCGATCAGCTGCACCGGCTCGGCGCGGGCAAGGATCCCGATCCGGACCGCTCACCCTGGCTGACGGCGGTGACCATGCTGCGCCGCAACGGCTTCGACGCCTTCCGCAGCAAGCGATCCGCCGCCCCGCGCACCACCGCCGACCGGGCGGCCCGCAAGTTCCGCACCGAGCGCGCCGTGGGCCGCTACGTGATGAACCCGACCGTCCGCGCCCTGGACCGGATCGGCATCCGCACCGCCTTCGCCAGCGAGATCGAAACCGTCGGCCGCAAGTCCGGGCAGCCGCGCCGCGTGCCGGTGTCGCTGCTGTTCGACGACGAGGGCGCGTGGGCCATCTGCCAGCACGGCCTGCGGTCGGGCTGGGGCCTGAACCTCACGGCCAACCCGAATGTCCGTGTCCGCCAGGGTGATAACTGGCGCACCGGCACCGCCGCGCTGCTCCCCGACGACGATGTGGTGGCCCGCGCCCGCACCTTCGCCCCGCATCCGGCGCTGGCCCCGTTCACCCGCGGCTTCTTCGCGGCGCTGGAGAGCGATCCGGTGACGGTCCGGATCACCTTCACCGATCGATAGTCCGACGGCATTTCACCGTAATCGGGAATTTATTTCCGTGTGATATGGTGAAGGCGAAATCGAATTCTCCTGTCTACCATCGGGTCTCGCGGTAGCGATTACCGATAATGGGCTGCCGCGCATCCGTACGTGGAGGGAGAATTCGATGGACAACGGCTCGACGGACAACAGGGGCCCGAGCCGGACCGCGATGATGGCGGCGGCCGGACGCGCCGCGCATCTGATCGTGGATCGCCCACCGCATCTGTTCCAGGACACCGTGGCCGAGACGCTGCTGGGCGAGCGGGCCGCCGAACTCATCTCCTATCACCGGGAGTCCGGCGATCACCCGGTGCTCAGTGGCACCAGATCCCAGGTCAGCGCCCGCAGTCACTACACCGAGGCCCGGCTGGCGGCCGGCGAGTTCGAGCAGTACGTGATCCTCGGCGCGGGCCTGGACACCTTCGCCTACCGCTCGCCCCTGGCAGGGCGGGTCGCGGTCTACGAGGTGGACCATCCCGCCACCCAGGCGTGGAAGCGGGAATTGCTCGCCGCCGCCGGAATCGGCGTCGACACGGTCGAATTCGTCGGCGTCGATTTCGAACGCGACGACCTGGCCGCGGAATTGGCCGCGCACGGCTTCGACCCGAATCGGCCCGCCCTGGTGAGCTGGCTGGGCGTCACCATGTATCTGACCGAATCGGCGATCGGCGCCACCCTGGACACGCTGTCGGGCTGGGCGCCCGGCACCGAAGTGGTGATGGAGTACGCGCTGTTACCGGAGCTGCGCGACGAATCCGGCCGTGTCTTCGCCGAATTCGCGCTCGCCGCCACCGCCGAACAGGGTGAGCCGCTGCTCAGCTTCTTCTCACCCGAGTCTGTGACGGCGCTGCTCGATCGGCACGGATTCACTGTGGCCGAACATATTTCGCAGCACACCGCCGTCGACGCCGCCCTCTGGCAGCGTGCGGACGGCCTGCACCCGGTCGACTTCTGCCGGCTGGTGCGCGCTCACATTCCGGGACGGACCAGGATCTGAATGTGATCGTCGGGATTGCGCAGTGACTCGATGGCGCCCGCGACCCCGTCCAGCCCCACCTGATCGGTGATGAGCGAGGCGGCGTCCACGGTGCCGTCGGCGATGCGGCGCAGGGTCTTCGCGTACTCCTCGTGCGGGTACACCATGCACATCTGGAGCGAGATGTCCTTGTAGATGCCGACGATGGGCCGGATGACGTCGTCGGTCATGACCGCGCCGATCTGCAGGATGGCCGTCTCGCGCGGGACTCTGTACATGAGGTCGTTGAGCAATCCCGGCACCGAGGCGCACACCCACACGTGCAGCTTCTGCCCCGGCGCGGACAGCTCCTGCCACACCTCGACCGGATCCTCGACGGCCGGATCCACCACCCGGTGCGCGCCCAGCCGCAGCGCGGCCTCCCGGCGCAGCTTCGACGGATCCGAGGCCACGATGGGTGCGACGCCGCGCTCGGCCAGCGCGGCCACCGCACCCAGACCGACCGGCCCGCAACCGATCACGATCCCGGTCCCGTCCGGCCCGATGCCGGTGCGCGCCACATTGCCGAACCCGACCGCCAGCGGCTCGGTCAGGGCCGCGACATGCGGCGGCACATGATCGGGAATGGGCTCGAGCGCCATGGCCTGCAACACCATGCGCTCGCCGAAGCCGCCCGGGAACTCGTTGGAGTATCCGACTCCGTGGATCCCGCCCGCGGCGTCCAGCGCCCAGGGCAGCGCGACCACGTGCTGCCCCGCCACGAACGGCGTGTCCGGTCCGGCGCCGATGACCCGGGCGGCCAGCTCGTGGCCCAGCACCAGGTCCCGGTGCGGATCGAACAGGAAGGTCGGCACGCCGCTGTCGCGCGAGGCCTGCAGGAACTCGTCGGTGTGGTCGAGCGCCTGCTTGTCGGATCCGCAGATCCCGCAGGCGATCGTCTCGACCAGCACCTGCCCGGGTCCCGGGACCGGTTCGGGCACCTCGTCGACTACGAGTTTCCGATTCCGCATGACGACCGCACGCATGTCACTGTCCTTCCGTGCCGGGAGCGCGGGTGCGGGTGGGTCAGCCCCTAGCCCACTCGTGGCCCCAGTAGCTGTCGGCGGTCATCTCCTCGGCGACGTAGTCGTCGCCGACGAGCATGCCCTCGCAACCGAATTCGAGATCCCAGTTGCCCGGCGTGCGGACGTAGAAGGAGATCATCTTGTCGTTGGTGTGGCGGCCCAGCGTGGAGGACAGGTGGTAGCCCGCCTTGTTCACGCGGTCCAGGGCGCGGCCCACATCGTCGAGCGAGTCCACCTCGATCATGACGTGCACGATGCCCGGGCCGTCCGGGCGCGAGCCCGGGATGAGCGCCAGGCTGTGATGGCGGGCATTGACGCCCATGAAGCGGATCCAGATCGGATGCTCGGGCGGGCCCACCCGGAACGAGCCGCGGGAGGCGAAGCCCAGCACCTCGGTGTAGAACTTGCGCGCCTGTTCGATATCGCGCACCGGCAGCACCACGTGGCCCAGACCCAGGTCCCCGGTGACGAACCGGTTGCCGAACTTGCCGACCACCGGGCTGTGGTCCAGCAGCGGGCCGTGGAAGACCTCGATGGTGAACCCGGACGGATCGACGAAGGCGATGGCCTCCTCGACGTGCCGGTTGGCGGCCTCGGCCGGCGTCAGCGTGGTGATCGCGACGCCGGCCTTCTCCAGGATCTCGCGCACCAGCTCCAGCGAGCGCCGGTCGGCGACCTGCCAGCCGACGGCGATGACCGCGTCGCGGTCGCCGGGTACCAGCTCGAGCCGGTAGGTGTGCTCGTCGACGCGCAGGTACACCGAATCGGCGTTCGGGCCGGAGCCCTCGGCGAAACCGATGGTGTCGAAGGCGAATGCGCGCCAGGCGTCCACATCGGCGATCTGGGCGCGCACGTAGCCGAGCGAGGCGAAGGCAGCCATGGTGATACTCCTCGGGAGATTCGGGATATCAGGAATAGGTGACGGTGACGTCGTCGGTGACCGGAACGGCCTGGCAGGCGAGCACATAGCCGTCGGCGATGTCCTCGTCCTCCAGGATTTCATTGCGGCGCATGCTCACCTCGCCGGAGACCACCCGGCACACGCAGGCGCTGCACGCGCCCTCCTTGCACGAGTACGGGGCGTCCAGGCCCTTGGCGAGCATGGTGTCGAGCAGGGTCTGCTGCCGCGGCCAGGTCAGCTCGTGGTTCTCGCCGTCGAGCTCGACCCGCGCGAGGGCGGCGTCACCGTCGTCGGCCACCACCTCGGTTGCGGCCGTGTCGATCTCGAACGGGTTGCCGGACAGCGAGACGAACTTCTCCGAGTGGACGCGCTTGCGGTCGGCGCCGAGCTCGGCCATGGCCGCCGCGACCGCGTCCATGAACGGACCGGGACCGCAGACGAAAACCTCCCGGCCCGCCCATGGACGCGCCATCGCGGCCAGACCGGCCACGCTCGGCAAGCCCTGCACCGACTGCAGCCAGTGCAGCACCAGGAGCCGATCCGGGTGCGCGGCAGCCAGTTCCGCGAGCTCCTCGGCGAAGATAACCGAATTCTCGTGCTGGTTGGCGTAAATCAGCGTGCAGTGGCCGGAGCCCTGCGCCAGCGCGGATTTCAGGATGGACAGCACCGGCGTGACACCGCTGCCGCCGGCGAACAGCAGCAGGTCGGTGTCCAGCGAATCCGGGGTGAAGATGCCGGCGGGCGGCAGCACGTCCAGGGTCAGGCCCTCGGTGGCGTTGTCGCACAGCCAGTTCGAGCCGTAGCCGTCGACGGTCCGCTTCACGGTGACCTTCAGCGGACCGCCCTCGTGCGGCGCGCTCGACAGCGAGTAGCAGCGGCTCACCGACCCGGTGAGATCGCTCGGGATGCGCAGGGTCAGGAACTGTCCCGGACGATACGAGAACCAGTCGGCGTGCGCGGCGTCCGGCGCCAGCTCGAGCGACACCGCGTCGGCCGTCTCGCGCACCACGCGCACGATCCGCACCGATGTGATCCCGCTCACCTGCGCGGCTTCCACAGCCGCGTCCACCTCGAAGTCCGTGACCGTCATCCGTTCCACCAGTTCCATTCCTGTGCTGTCAGTTTCGACCCCGTCCCGGAGGGGTATCCGCTACTCGGGGCCGACCGCCGACGATGTCGGGAGGCCCACCCGGAGGACGCCGACCGCAGCCGGCGACTCCACTCAGGCCAGAGTTCGCCCGCGAGTGCGCACGTCCACGTCACGCGTGCTGACGGTCAACGCACCCGAGGCGACGGCCTCGTCGATGCTGGCCCGCAGCGCCGGGCACGTGTGAGCTCGCAGTCCGGTGTCCGCGAGTTCCGTGCAGGCGGCCTGCGCGTCCCTGTTCCACTGCACGCTGGTGTGCTGGTCGCTGTACTTCTCCACCAGCACGCAGGTCCCGCAGGACCGGCACGAAACCTTGTCCATGGCAGCGTCTCTCAGCCCTGTGCCACTGCGTCGGAGACGTTGCTCGCAACGGCGGCTTCGCGCTTGGCGATATTGTCGGCGACCTCGGCCTCCCACGCGGTGACCGCGCGGGTGGTGTCCACCTCGTACTCGAAGCGGTCGGTCATCTCGTCCTTGACCTCGGCCGTGTCCACGTAGAACTGCTCGTACCAGCGACGCAGCTGGTAGACCGGCCCGTCCTCCTCGCACAGCAGCGGATTGTTGATGCGCGACTTGCGCTTCCAGATGGCCGCGTCCTGCTCGAAGCCCTTGCCCAGGCCGCCCACGAACTTCTCGGCGATCTCCTGCGCCTGCGCGGCGGGCACACCCTCCGGCTTCTTGGCGATCGCGCCGTACATGAGCACGAACTGGTTCTCGTTGATCGGGTAGTGGCAGTTGATCAGGTAGCCCTCGACGACCAGCCCGTTCGGGCTCTCGCTCTTCAGGTAGTCGATCATGTAGGAGGGCCCGTAGTAGGAGGCCTCCGACTGCAGGACGTTCTTGCCGCCCAGCGCCTTGGCGGTCTCGCCCATCATGTCCTCACGCGACACGGAGGTCATGTACTGGCTGGCGGTGTGGCCCTCGAAGACGTTCTTGAAGAAGGTCGGGAAGCCGTAGTGCACGTAGAAGAAGTGCGCCATGTCCACGACATTGTCGACGACCTCGCGGCAGTTGGCGTCGACGATCATCGAGTTCCAGGTCCAGTCGGTCCACTCGTCGTCGAAGGCGGCGTCGATGCGCGGGATCGCCAGCTCGGCCGGCGGCTGCTTGCCCTCCGGGTCGTTCCAGACGAACAGCATCTTGTTCTCGACCATGGTCGGCCACGCCTTGGTGCGGGCCAGCGGGGGCACGCGGCGCGCGTACGGGATGCCGGTGCACTTGCCCTTGCCGTTCCAGCGCCAGTCGTGGAACGGGCAGGCGATGGAGTCGCCCTTGACGGTGCCGTCGGCCAGGTTGCCGCCCATGTGGGGGCAGTACGCGTTGAGCACGTTGAGGGTGCCGTCCTCGGCCGCGAACACCACGATCTCGGTGCCGAAAGCCTTGACGGTGTGCGGCTTTCCATCGCGGAAGGAGTCGGCCAGGCCCAGGCAGTGCCAGCCGCGCGCGAATCGCGCCGGGGGCTTGCCCGCGTCGATGACCCGCACCTCACCGTCCATGGTGGTCATGTGAATTCCTCTCCCTTGCCTTGCTTCGATGGTTGCGGCCGATGTGACGGCGACGACAGCGCAGTCTCACTGGCCGGGCTGTGACTACTGATGGACGAGACGACCGCGCCGGCCGATGGCCGGGACGACTACGCCCACTGATGTTCGGGACGACCGTGCCTACTGCGTGTCGAGACGACCGAACGCCGCGCGGTAGAACAGCAGCGGCTTCGCCTCGGAATGCTCATTCAAGCAGGTCACGCGGCCGATGACGATGGTGTGGTCGCCGCCGTCGGCTTCGTCGTACAGCTCGCAGTCGATGGAGGCCATGGCCCCGGCGAGCAAGGGCGAGCCGTTCTCCGAGGCGGTCCACTCCACGCCCGCGAACTTGTCGGCACCCGGACGCCCGAGCTGACGGCAGATCTCGGCCTGATCGTCGGCCAGGATGTTCACGCAGAACCGGCCCACCGCACGGATCCTCGGCCAGGTGCTCGAGGTCCGCGCCGGGAAGAAGCTCACCAGCGGCGGGTCGATGGACAGCGATGCGAACGACTGGCACGCGAAGCCGAGGGGTTCGTCCTCGTCAAGGGCGGCGATCACGGTGACTCCCGAGCAGAACCTGCCGAGAACGGTCTTGAATGCCGTCGCGTCGATGGCCGGTGTCCGGCCGCCGGGCACATTGACACCAGTAAGCACCGGCGCCTCCTTATTTCGATCCGAAATATAGCTAGCAGTCATGACAGCAGGTCGCGCGCAGGAGGCGTCAACTCCGTGGTTCGGTGATCGGGACACGGATGCGTAGGTTTTACGTAGTTCTCCCGATTCCGCAGGTTGTGGCACGAGGCACTGTGATGGGTAGCACAAGCTCCGAACTAGGTACATGCCTAATCGGAATAGTCCTAGACTGGATATGAACCAACGGAGGTACATATGTCCGTCACCATGCTGCCCCCGGCGGAGACTCGACACCCACACAACCCCATGCGCGCCAAGGAATCTCGCGCCAGCGCTGAAGTTCCCGTCTCGATGATCGAGCGGATGACCTTGATCCTGGACGCATTCGACGCATCCACCCCCACCCTCACGCTGCTCGGCCTGGTCGAGCGCACCGGGCTGCCGCGGTCCACCGTGCACCGGATCCTCGACCAGATGATCAAGCTGCGCTGGCTGGCCCACACCTCGGGCGGCTACCGGCTGGGCATGCGCGCACTCGAGCTCGGCGGACTCACCGCCGACCACAACGAGATTCGCGACGCCGTGTCCCCGCTGCTGCACGAGCTGAGCCAGCGCACCGGCATGGTCGGACACCTGGCCGTCCTCGACGGTCGCGACGTGGTCTACCTGGACAAGGCCGGCGGCCGCTTCGCCGCCAGCCTGCCCACCCGCCTGGGTGGCCGGATGCCCGCGCACGCCACCGCGCTCGGCAAGGCGATGCTCGCCTGCCTGGAGCCGAACATCGCCGAGGCCGCGCTGCGCACCCGGCTGCCGCGCCTGACCCCGCGCACCATCTGCGAGCCCGAGGCGCTCTCGCGCGAACTGCAGCAGATCCGCATGCGGCAGGGCGTGGCCATCGACCGCGAGGAGGCCGTCGCCGGAATCGCCTGTGTCGCAGCGCCGCTGCGGGGCCGCGGCACCGCGCCCGCCGCCCTGTCGCTGTCCGGCCGCGCCGACGGCATGAGCTACGACCGGCTGGCCCGCGTCGTGCTCGAGGTCGCGCACGAGGCCGGCCGCACCCTGTTCCCGCGTCGCGCCCACTGGCGTTGAGCGGAGCCAGGGCATGCGGGGGCGATACAGTTCGATCATGACCGATGGCGTGCCTGCCGAAGAGGCGCAGGCGATTCCGGAACTTCCCACAACGGCGTGGGCGGTTCTCGGAATGCTCTCGCACGCCGAAGAACTGTCCGGATACGACCTGAAGAAATGGGCCGACTGGAGTCTGCAGTTCTTCTATTGGAGTCCGTCGTTCAGCCAGATCTACGCCGAGCTCAAGCGTTTGGAAAAGCACGGCTACGCGATCTCCCGGACCGTGGTGTCCGAGGACGGCATGCGCGGCAAACGCATGTATGCCATTACCGAGAGCGGGCGCGAAGCAGCGTCGAACTGGGTCAACCACTCCCCCGTCGAGGCCCCCGTCCTCAAGCACAGTGTGATGCTGCGGGCCTGGCTGGGGCACCTGGCCGAGCCCGAGCGCATGCGCGAGATCCTCACCCAGCACATCGAATACACCGAGACCATGCGGCGGCGTGCACAGGCCGACGCCGAGGGCGCGGATGTGAATCCGGACTGGGCATATCCCAGCGCCGTATTGCGCTGGTGCGTCAAGCATTACGAGGCCGAAAAGGAATTCGCCGAGGAACTGCTGGCGGATTTGGACAAATTGGCGAGACAGCGTAGCCGCCGGAAGCCTGCGAAGAAGCAGAATTCCAGCGATTCCCACTGAACGGACTTGGTGATAGTCGGCGCCCAGTGGCCGTGACACGGTTCACACGATCGTGTTACTACCCACCCTGGAGGACGCCACATGTCCTTGAACGACGACAGAGCCACCTCCGTCGACACCGCGGTACCAACGAGTCCCGCGCCGAACGAATCCGGGCGCCTCGACGGCGCCTCGAATCTGAGGATCTGGTCGGTCCTCGCGGTCATCGTGCTGTTCACCGAGGTCTCCCCGATGCAGTACGTCATGGTCGCGTCGGCACTGCGACAGATCGCGCCCACCTTCCCCGACCAGGGCGCGAACATCAACTGGGCCATCATCGTCTTCGGCATCTTCGGCGCCGCCGTGTCCCCGCTGATCGGCAAGCTCAGCGACATCTGGGGCAAGAAGAAGATGTTCCTGGTCTGCGGTGTGCTGTTCCTCATCGGCACGGCCCTGTGCGCCGTCACCAGCAACTGGGCGGTGTTCCTCGTGGGCCGCGCGCTGGAAGCGACGGCCATCGCGACGACCGTGGTGTCCTACGGCCTGATCCGGGACCTGATGCCGCGCAGGCTGGTTCCCGTCGGCCTCGGCATCGCCTCCACGGGTCTGGGCGTATCCGCCCTCGCCGGTCCGCTGATCGGCGGCTACATCACCGATCACTACAGCTGGCGCGGACTGTTCTGGTTCCTGTTCGTCTTCACCGTGATCATGATTCCGCTGCTGATCATCGTGGTGCCGGAGTCGAAGCTGCGCACCCCGCAGCGCCTGGACATCGTCGGCGCGGTGCTGCTCGGCGCGGGCGCCACCCTCACCCTGCTTTACCTGGACAAGGGCCAGGACTGGGGCTGGACCAAGCCCTCCACGCTGGCGTGGCTGATCGGCGGCCTGGTGCTGCTGGCCCTGTTCCCGATCGTGGAAATGCGTGCCAAGCAACCGATCATGGACATGAAGCTGCTGTTCAACCCGCGCGTCAGCGTGGTGCTGTTCATCGGTCTGCTGGCCTCGTTCATGATCGGCTACCAGTCCTACGCGACCGGCTACATGACCCAGTCGCCACCGTCCGATCAGGTCGTGTCGCAGGTCAAGGACGCCACCTGGGATCAGGTGAAGGCCGGCGCCCTGGCCCAGGCACAGGCCCAGGCTCTCACTCAGGCACGAGCGCAGGGGCTCGCCGCGGCCGAGGCACAGGCCAAGGCTGCGCTGCCGCCGGGCATGGACCTGCCGCCGGATGTGGTCAAGAAGCTGACGGACACGGTGAATGCGCAGGTGACACCGGAGGTCGTGAACGCGCAGGTGCCGCCGGAGATGGTGTACCAGCACTTGCCGCCGGACATGGTCAAGGTGGATCTGCAGCCGGGCTACAGCTACGGCGACAACTTCTCGCTGCTGAAGTACGCCACCCACGTGACCCTCGCACAATCGTTGATCGCCATGATCTTCGGCTTCCTGGGCGGCCTGTGGATCCGCCGCTCGGGCGCCCGCTGGCCACTGGTGACGGCACTGGTCATCTTCGTCGGCGGCGGCCTGGCCTATGCGGCGCTCTCACACGGCTGGCAGACGCAGGCGCTGATCAGCGCCGTGTACGGCATCGCGTTCGCGCTGTACTACGCATCCACGCCGAACCTGATAGTGGAAGGCGTTCCGGCGGAACAGCAGGGCATCAGTGCGGGCATGCTGGGCGTCATGCAGGCCATGGGCGCCGGCATCGGCCTCGCGGTGGCCACCGCGTTCCTGACCGCGAATCCGGTCAAGGCAGTGGTGTCGGTGGCGGGCCAGGCGCCGGTCACCAAGGACATCCCGCTGCTCTACGCCGACAAGGGCTACGAGATCAGCTTCTACTTCGTGGCCATCTCGGCCGCGGTGGCACTGATCGGAGCGCTCATCATGAAGCACGGCCGGACCCCGGCCACCGGTGGTGCCGCGCATTGACACTCGTGTGAGGCACTGACAACCGAATGAACAACGGCCCGGAGGCGATTCGCCTCCGGGCCGTTGTGGCGTACTGGAAAACTCCGTCACCACTATGACCCGAAGCGTGCACTGACCGCACTTTCCTGACCGCTGAGCGGGACCTCACCTCGTTGTTCCGCACTCGTCATATTTCGATTGGAAATAGGTCGCCAGCCCGTGCGGCCGGAGGAGGTGGTCGACGATGACCGGTGAACTCGACTCGATCGCAGCCGCGGTGGCGGCGGTGGCCCGCGGCGGCATGGTGCTGGTCGTGGACGACGAGAACCGCGAGAACGAAGGCGATCTGATCCTGGCCGCCGAGCACGCGACCGCGGAGAACATCGCGTTCCTGGTGCGGCACACCAGCGGGGTGCTCTGCGTGCCGATGGCCGGCGAGGACTGCGACCGCCTCCAGCTACCGCCGATGACCTCGATCAACGAGGATCCCAAGGGCACCGCCTACACCGTCTCGGTGGACGCCGTTTCCGGTGTCAGCACCGGCATTTCGGCCGCCGACCGCGCCTGCACCATGCGCCTGCTGGCCGACCCGCGCACCACCGCGGCCCAGCTCTCCCGGCCCGGGCACGTGTTCCCGCTGCGCGCGAATCCCCGTGGCGTGCTGGGCCGTCCGGGCCACACCGAGGCCGCGGTCGATCTGATGCGGCTGGCCGGGCTGCGTCCGGCCGGTGTCATCGCCGAGGTCGTCACCGACGACGGCAGCATGGCGCGGCTGCCCGAGCTGCTGGTCATGGCGCGGGAATGGGGTATCCCACTCGTCTCCATCGCCGACCTGATCGCGCATCGGAAGCAGCTGGAGCACGGCATCATCCGCGAGGTCGAGACCCGGCTGCCCACCCGCTTCGGCGACTTCCACGTCTACGGCTACTCCGACGCCCACACCGGCGCGGAACACCTCGCCCTCGTCCAGGGCGATCCGTCGGGCGAGAACACGCTCGCCCGAGTGCATTCCGAATGCCTCACCGGCGACGCCTTCGGCTCGCTGCGCTGCGACTGCGGCGAGCAACTCGACGCCGCCCTGGAGGCCGTCGCCGAGGCAGGGCGCGGGGTCATCGTCTATCTGCGCGGCCAGGAGGGCCGGGGCATCGGCCTGCTCAACAAGCTCCGCGCCTACGAACTCCAGGACGCGGGCGCGGACACCGTGGACGCGAACGTCCGCCTGGGCCTGCCCATCGACGCCCGCGATTACGGCGCCGCCGCCCGCATCCTCGCCGATCTGGGTGTGCGGTCGGTGCGCCTGCTGAGCAACAACCCGGCGAAGCAGTCGGGCTTGCAGGCCAATGGCATCGCGGTGCACGCGCGGATCCCCCTGCAGACCCAGCCGACCGAGCACAATGTGCACTACCTCGCGACCAAGCGCGATCGGATGAGCCATCAGCTCCCCCATATCCCCGCGGTCGGGTAGCCGCATGCCGCGGTAGCGCGGGCGTCAGGTGTCCTCCGGTTCCCGCTCGTCCCACTGCAATCCGAGCCGGAAGGCCTGCAGCCCGGGCTTCGAGGGCGACAGCCACGCCTGAAACCGCAAGTCCGACGGATATTTCGCGCCCGACCGACGGATCGCCGCCTTCGTCTCCGCCGCGATCTGCCGCGCCGAGGCGACACCGTGGTTGAACATCTGGCCGCGCACCCCGCCCTCCTCGCGCACCTCCAGGCGGGACTGGGCGTTGGAGGCGAAGAAGCCCTGCGCCACCCACTCCGGCTCGTCGGCCAGGGTGAGAACCCAGATCGCGTACGGCACCAGGGGATGCAGGACCGGGAGATCCACCGCCAGGGAGAGGAACAACCGGTCGATGTGGTCGTCGAGTTCGTCGAGGGTCGGTGCGTCGGGCTCCTTGTAGCCGAGGGCGCCGACCTCTGTGCGCCGCGACTCGTCCGGCCACGCCAGCCAGCACTCGGTGGGCCGGTGGTCTTCGTCGTATTCCCAGTCGAATTCGCGCTCGACCGTACGCGGCCCGCGCGGCTCGATCCGCAGGCTCACCTCGATCGGGCGGATCGATCGGCCCAGCGTCACGATCTCGTCGGGGCGCAGCCAGATCGCCAGGGCGCCGGGGCCGCCCACCAGATCCGGTTCGCCGAGGATTCCGATGCACTCGGCCAGCGCGGTCGTGAACACGTGATCGACCAGCGCGGGCGGACAGGGGTACGACAGCAGGAGCTGTTTGATCTCCCCGTATCCGAAGCCCGGCGCCGTGATCGAATGCGGCGTCTCGACCGCGACGAGCGCTGCGCCTTCCGCAGTCAGCGCAGCTGCGTCACCGGTCGATTCCCACCCCAATTTCGCGTAGACACCGTCGATCTCGGTCCGGGACCACGTATCGAGTTCGGCGGCCAGCAATACCGACATGGTCTGACCGAAGCTACCGAGTTCCACGCGGCGTCCGTAGTTCCGCGCCCACCACTGGTTGGCCTCCGCATTGCGTTGCCGCCGTTGCTCTTCCGTCGGGTGCCGGACGTCTTCACTCAGGTCTTCGCTCACCGCGGCAGCGTATGTGACGGGGACGTATCGGATGGCCGTGGGATTCACGGCAGCCAGTGGACCGGGGTCACCTCCCGGATGTGGACGAGAATGTCGAAGGCCTTCGACAGGTCGCGAATCGCCAAGTGCTCGTCCGCATCCCGGACCGGGTCGTAGACGCCGCTGATCACGCGCATCTTGGCGGGGGCTGCGATCGGGGCGGTGCGCATGTCGAGCCAGAGTTGCGGAAAGCCCATCTCACCCAGCGTCGCATCCAGGAAATCCGGTGCGGGGGCGGGGATCTCGGCCACACCGACATTGCCGTGGTGGAAGCCGATGGCTATCGGGGCATAGCCGCGGCCGAAATGCTCACGGAGAACACTGCCGACACTGGATTGGGAGACCTGGTCCCGGGCCAGACCCAGGGCCGCAGCATCGGCGGAGACATGCGATATGCCGTCCCAGTACACGGTTCGCAGTCCGGTGCGCTGGTAGTGGCCGATGATCGAGGAGGCCCACAGTTCGGCTTCACCCGCATAGCTGCCGCGGCCCGCGACGCTGTGGCGGTGGAAGTCCTCGATCAGAGCCATTCGGGCCCGGACGGTTTCGCTGATGTCCGGGATCGAGGCGAGGAGCGTCGAGGCGTCGCGGGCGTGGTCGAGGAACGGGCGGCCCGGGTGGACGCCTCGGGCACGTTGGACGTGCTCGTCCAGCGTGTGGGCGGTGCGGATGGGCTCCAGATGGGCAGCGAGATCGGCCACATGATCCGGAGCCTGGGTCCGGACCGCATCGAGCACGGCGTCGTAATCCTCCGGCTTGGCCTGGGCCGGCTTGACGCCGATGACGCGCACTTGATCGCCGGGGTGGGCCTCGTTGAACTCACGAATCCAGGTCAGTGCCGCAGCCATCTCCGCGGTACGCCAGGGACGCCAGGCCAGTTCGAGAGCCGACACCGCCGTCCCCGTGCCCTCCCGCACGTAGGCATCCAGGGTCTCGCCGACATCGGCACTGTCCTGGACGGCGAGCGTACGGAATCCGTGGTGCGCGACCAGATTCCGGAACAACTCGTCGCGAAGCGCGAACGTCTCCTGAGCGAAACGCGTCGACTCGCCGATCCCGACCACGGTCGCGGCTGACAGCGACTGCGCGAGGGTGTCGATCGTAGTGGTATCGAAAGGGGCTGCGCTGAGTGTGGTTTCGGTAGGCATGACCCCACTCTCCAACCTCGACCAAGGTTCAGGTCAAGCCCGAAAGACAAACCCCAAAAGCCAAAAGACAAAAGATCAAAAGATTAAAGATGCCTGGAGAAGGGAGGGGGTCGGGCTCACGTCCGCGCCTGCACCTTCCAGCCCCCTCACCTTTGAAGCCGCATGTGGGGTTACTGCAGGAGGTATTCGCTGGGATTACGGGGTTGGGGTCGCCACGTGATGGCCTGGGGCTCGTTGGGGGACAGTGCTGATCGGTTGTGAAGCCAAAGGATCGACCTTCCGGCAGGCGATGGTGTGGTGAGCGTGGGAGGGTCGGTGTCGGGGTGAGGGTTTGAGGCGGGGTG
>NZ_JBHZCS010000083.1:0-42780 GCF_042755705.1 Nocardia sp. NPDC059154 | reverse complement strand
CCGCCACCCGCCGCCCACCCGTTGACCAGCGCGATGACCACCTTGGGCATGAAGCGGATGAGCCGCTGCACCTCGAGGATGTGCAGCCGCCCCGCACGCGCCGCATCCACGGTGTCGGCGGTGTCGCCGGAGGCGTACTGATAGCCGCTGCGCCCGCGGATGCGCTGGTCGCCGCCGGAACAGAAGGCCCAGCCGCCGTCCTTGGCGCTGGGGCCGTTCCCGGTGAGCAGGACCGCGCCGACGTCGGGGCTCATCCGGGCGTGATCGAGCGCGCGGTACAGCTCGTCGACGGTGTGCGGGCGGAAGGCATTGCGTACCTCGGGGCGATCGAAGGCGATCCGGACCGTGCCCTGCTCGATGTGCCGGTGGTACGTGATGTCGGTGAGGTTCTCGAATCCCGGGACGGGCCGCCACAGCGTCGCATTGAAGGTCACGGGAGTGAACATACTGTTCCGGTTTCCGGCGTGGTGCAGACCCACCGCAGTTCGGCGCCGTGTTCTGCGCGTCACTCCGGATTACCGGCGGCGGAATTCGGCCATCCGACAAGCGCGCTGATTGTTAGCGGGCGGGGTTGCCCGGGGCTCGATCGGACGCTTGCTATTGGTACGGAGAGAACTCCGACCGATCGGTAACCGAAAGTGAAACGCTGCCAATCGATTGCGGAGGGCTTACAGTGCTGTTGCTGCTGAGGCAGTAGCAGCGCATTGGCATCGTGTGTGCGGGGACACCGGTGCGTATAGTTGCGTGCGCTCGTTCATCGAAAAACTATCCGGAGGAACCTGAAAGTGGTTGCAGCACTGTCTGAATCCCTGCTCGATGACGCCAAGCGTCCGGCCTTCATCGCCGACGCGGAGAAGGTTCTGGACGAGGAGGTGTCGGACAAGGGCGGCGCGTCGGGCCTGGTCGTCAAGGGCGGCTACGCCGCGATCAAGAAGGTCAGCCCCTCGATCGTGAGTGACGCGCTGGAGTCCTTCGCGCCCAAGTTCGTCGAGCAGCTGGAGCCGTTCTGGGCGGAGTACAAGAACGGTGGCGCCGGGTCGTTCGCCGATCTGCTGGTCTCCAAGCAGGACGAGGTGGCCGACGCGCTGCTGTCGGTGACCGACGCGCGGGCCGAGGCGTCGTCGCGCCCGGCGCTGACCAAGGTCTACAACTCCATGCGTTCGTCGGCGAAGAAGCATGTCGCCGAGGCCCTTCCGCGCCTGGGTGACCTGGTGCAGAAGCACGCTGGTTAATTACGCCGACCGGTTCGCGGCCCGGCGAGGGGCCGCGAACAGTCAACGGTCCGCGGTGCTGCCGCCCGTGGACAGCGAATGCCCGCCGAGGTGGTTCGGGGGCACTCGCCTTTTTCCGGCTCCGTGAGCCGGTTCAGCCCTGGGACTTGCCCACCCGCCAGTAGCCGGTGAAAGTGATGTCCGCCTTGGGGATTTCGCGCTCCTGCGCCAGATGCCGCCGCACTCCCGCGGCCAGCTTCTGCTCACCCGCGACGAAGGCGTAGACGCCCGCGCCGGGCAGGTCCGCCCCGCGCACGGCCTCCGCCGCCAGTGCGCCGATCTCAGCGTGCGGATCCGTGCGGACCAGCCAGTTCACCTGCACGCCTTCGGGTTCGCCCAGTTCCTGCCGGTCCTCGGCGGACGGAAGCTCGAGATACGCCGCGCCCCTGGCGTCCCGTGGCAGCGACCGCAGCACGCCCGCGATGCCGGGCAGCGCGCTCTCGTCACCCACCAGCAGTGTCCAATCACTGTGGTCGGGAGCCTGATAGGTGATGCCCTCGTCCAGCAGTCCGACCTGGCAGCCCGGTGTGGCGCTGTTGGCCCACGCGGAGGCGGGGCTGTCGTCACCGTGTGAGACGAAATCGATGTCGATCTCGGCCGTGCTGCCGAACTCCCCGAAACCGGCCGCTCGGTAATCCCGCACCGTGTAGTTGCGCGCCAGCGGACGGTGTTCCTTGCCCATCATCAGGTACTGCGCGAACCAGCCGAGGTTGCTCGCGGAGGTGGGCAGGCGCAGGTTGCCGTCGCGTCCCGGCATGAACAGCCGGAACCACTGGTCGTAGCCCATGGCGGTGAATCCGGCCAGGCCCGGGCCGCCGAGGGTGACGCGGACGAAATGGGGGCTGATCCGTTTGCTGGCCAGGACCTCCGCGGTGAGGATCTCGCGGTGCTCGGGCTTGACATGCTTGCTGCGCTTCGCCATTGGCTTAGGTTAGCAAACCCTAACTTAATAACACAGGTGTGAGCGGGCCGACGGAGCGGGGCGGGCGGCTGTCTGAGAGGCTGGAGGTGTGAATCCTTCGACAGCCCAGGCGCACGTCGTCGTCGACGAGCTCGCGCGCGGCGGAGTGCGGGATGTCGTCCTGTGCCCCGGGTCGCGAAATGCGCCGCTGGCTTTCGCGTTGCAGGCGGCCGACCGGGCCGGGCGGATCCGGCTGCACATGCGCATCGACGAGCGTTCCGCGGGCTTCCTGGCCGTCGGCCTGGCCGCCGCCAGCGGTCGCCCGGTGCCCGTCGTCATGACCTCCGGCACCGCCGTGGCCAATCTGGGCCCGGCAGTCCTCGAAGCGAACTACGCCCGCATCCCACTGATCGTGCTGAGCGCCAACCGCCCGTACGAGATGCTCGGCACCGGGGCGAACCAGACCGTCGAGCAGTTCGGTCTCTTCGGCAGCCAGGTGCGCGCCGCCATCAGCCTGGGGCTGGCCGAGTCCGAGCCCGGCGACGATCTGTACTCGAAGCAGAACAGCGTGTGGCGCTCCGCGGTCTGCCGCGTGCTGGCCGCCGCCCGCGGCTCCCGCTCCGGCAATGCCGGGCCGGTGCACTTCGACATTCCGCTGCGTGAACCGCTGGTGCCGGACCTGGCCGCCGGTGACCTGCTGCCCCCGGGACGGATAGACGAAGAGCCCTGGACCGCAACGCAATACGCGACCCTCGACGTCCCCCTGGATATCGACCTGACCCCGGACACCGTGGTCATCTCCGGTCACGGCGCGGGCCATCGCCCCGAACTCGCGGCCCTGCCCACGGTCGCCGAACCCACCGCGCCCATGCACGGCCCGGCGCTGCATCCGCTGGCGCTGCCGCTGCTGCAGCCCCGGCAGGCGATCATCACCGGCCGGCCCACCCTGCACCGGCAGGTGTCGCGGGTGCTGTCGGACCCGGAGATCACGGTGTACGCGCTGACCACCGGCCCGCGCTGGCCCGATGTGTCCGGCAATGTGGTGGGTACCGGTACCCGCGCGGTCACCCATGGCGCGCCGCGGCCGGAGTGGCTGGAGCTGTGCCGGGATCTGAACGAGAAGGCCGTCACCGTGGTGCGCGCGAAGCTGGCCGGACACCCGAAGCCGACCGGTTTGCATGTCGCGTCCGTGGTGATGGACGCCCTGCACGACGGCGACCAGCTGCTGCTCGGCGCCTCGAACCCGGTGCGTGACGCCGCGCTGGTCTCCGAGCCGCGGCCCGGCGTGCGGGTGCTGTCCAACCGCGGCGTGGCCGGCATCGACGGCACCGTCTCGGCGGCGGTCGGCGCGGCCCTCACCCATCCGGGCCGCACCGTCGCGCTCATGGGCGACCTGACCTTCCTGCACGACGCGTCCGGCCTGCTCATCGGCACGGGCGAGCCGCGACCGCAGGACCTCACCATCGTGGTCGCCAATGACGACGGCGGCGGCATCTTCGAATTGCTCGAGCAGGGCGATCCGCAGTACGCGGGCGTGTTCGAGCGGGTCTTCGGCACCCCCCACGGCATGGATCTGGCCGCGCTGTGCGCCGCCTACCGCGTTCCGCACCGCCAGGTCGATCCCGGGCAGCTGGCCATCGAGCTGACCAGCAGCGCACACGGCATTCGGGTACTCGAGGTCGCGACCGAGCGGTCGAGCCTACGGGAGCTGCACGCCACCATGCGGGCAGGCGTGTCGAATTAGCCTGGGCGCGAACGGCGCCGGTCAGTACTCGGTGCCGGCGTCCGATTCGTAGTCGTCGTCCATGGGAACGGGGATCGCCTGCTCGACCAGATCCCCCTCGGAGGCGGTCCAGCCACTGTCTCCGGCGGGCAGCGATGTGATCTCGGAGTCCGATTCGAGCGTCTCGGGGTTCACCTCGTCCAGCGGATTGGCGGGGGTGCTCTGCTCTACATAGTCGGCCTCGGGCACTGCGTCGATGCGATCGATCATCGCTTGCTCCTCTCTGCCGGGGTGGGCGGGCCGTGCAGTCGGGCACTTCGAGAATGCTCCCGTTTCACCAGCTCGGCAACCCGTCTTCATCCCGCCCGGCAACCGGGTCGGCATCACTCGCCGGGCAGCGCCGCGTCGTCCGCGGGGTACTCGACGAGAGCCAGTACCCGGCCCGCCATGAACCGGGCGGTGCGGACCGGCCCGCCGGTTCGAGTCACTTCGCTGACCTCCACGATTCCCCGCGCAATGCGGGTCTCGATGCGGCGGCCCGCTCTGGTCGCCATGATTTCGTAGTTCCGAGACCCGTCGCCGGTGTCGACGACGATCTCCACGCGATCACCTTTCATCTATCAATTCTCCTCCCTACCAGGGTCTTTCGCCGCTGATACCGCCTAACGAACCGGTTGCGGCGCAGCGCTGCAAGCACATTCCGGGCGCTCGCCGGGCATCGTGCGCGCCGCGGCGATGAATTCCGCCGGGCCGCCCCGTCTCCATCGGTGACCGGGCCGCACCGTTGGTTCGGCATGTCCCCGGGAGGAACCATGACCACACCGGAATTCGACCTCGAAGCCGCCGCGAGCGCGGTGGAGGCGGTCGTCGCCGCTGTCTCCGAGGCCGACTTCGACCGCCGCACGCCGTCCGAGATCACCGTGCGCGACATGCTCGTTCATGTGCTGGGCTTCACCGAGGGCTTCCGGCTGGGCGCGACCAAGGAGATGATCGGCCGGTCCCAGCCGCCGGCGCCGGGGACCGGATCGCTCCCCGAGGATTGGCGCGACCGCATTCCGGCGCAGTTGAAGGCTCTCGTGGCCGCCTGGCGCGAACCGGCGGCCTGGGTAGGCGACACCGAGGTCGGCGGTGTGCTCGCGCCCGCCCCGCAGATGGCGATCTTCGCTCTGGACGAGTTGGTGATCCATGGCTGGGACCTGGCCCGGGCGGTCGGACAGCCTTATGCCCCGGCGGAGCCGGATCTGGCGGTGCTGCTCGGCTTCCTTCGTGACACCCCGCGGGCAGGAGTGCCCGGGCTCTTCGGGCCGGTTGTCGATATCCCGGCCGAGGCGCCGCTCATCGATCGCGTGGTCGGACTGACCGGTCGCGATCCGGCCTGGACGGCGGACTGACCACGCGGGAAACGGCGACCGCAGGCACGGCGAGGGGTGGTGCGTGCGGGTGGCCGCGGGGTGGGCCGTGGGATGGCTATCGAGGCATCCGGTGCGCGTGCTCGGTTGTGCCGGAAGCGAATACGCCCTGCTCCGCGGCCAGTGCGGCGGCCTCGGCGGCGGCGTCGACGGCCCTCTCGTCGACCGGATCCCCGCTGACCAGCAGGCGGTAGTAGAGCGGGGCCGAGACGGCGGAAAGCACTGCGCGCGGGTCGGTTCCGGGTGGGACCTCGCCGCGCGCGACGGCCGCCTCGACGCAGGGGGACCATTCCGTCAGCCGGGTGTCGTAGAAGGCGCGCAGGGCCGCGGCGGCGGTGTCGTCGCTGGTGGCGGCGGCGATGACGGCCCGGAAGAGGCGGCCCTGCCGGGTATCGGTGAGCGTCTTCCCGACCAGCCGCGCATTGGCGAGCAGGTCCCCGCGCAGGCTACCGGTATCGCTGTGGGGGAGTGAGGTTTCGGCCATGTCGGCCAGCAGGTCGGCGACCAGTCCCACCGGGGTGCGCCAGCGGCGGTAGACGGTGGTCTTGCCGACTTCGGCGAGTGCGGCCACCTCGGCCAGGTCGAGGGTGGCGAAGCCGCGTTCGGCGAGCAGGTCGCCGGCGGCGCGCAGCACGGACTCGCGGACGCGGGCGGTGCGCCCGCCCGGGCGGACCGAGCCGGGGGTCGGGTCGGCATGGTCCGCTGCGTGCGTCTCGCTGCCCTCTGCGCGTATGTCGCGGCTCATAACGGTTCTCCAGTTCCATTTGCGGCGAGACGAGTGTAGCGTCGGGCGAGTTAATGAAACTGCAGTTCCGTTAGGAGTGGTGATCATGGAATATCGTCGGCTCGGCGCCTCGGGTCTGCTGGTTCCGGCATTGAGCTTCGGCGCGGGCACCTTCGGCGGTCGCGGCGAACTCTTCTCCGCCTGGGGCGATACCGACGCCCGGCAGGCCCGCCGCCTGGTGGACATCAGCCTGGACGCGGGCGTCACCCTCTTCGACACCGCCGACGTCTACTCCGACGGCGCCTCGGAAGAGGTGCTGGGCGAGGCGATCCGGGGCCGCCGCGAGCAGCTGCTGCTCTCCACCAAGGCCTCGCTGCCCACCGGTCCCGGCCCGTTCGACGCCGGATCCGGTCGCGCCCGGCTGATCTCGGCGGTCGAGGGCTCACTGCGGCGGCTCGGCACCGACCACCTCGACCTGTTCCAGCTGCACGCCTTCGACGCGGGCACGCCGGTCGAGGAGGTGCTGGCGGCGCTCGACGAGCTGGTGCGCGCCGGCAAGATCCGCTATGTCGGCGCCTCCAATTTCGCGGGCTGGCAGCTCATGAAATCCCTTGCCGCCGCGGACCGGTACGGCTTCCCGCGCTATGTCGCGCACCAGGTCTACTACTCCCTGGTCGGCCGCGATTACGAGTGGGAACTGATGCCGCTCGGCCTGGATCAAGGGGTGGGCGCGGTGGTCTGGAGCCCGCTCGGCTGGGGCCGCCTCACCGGCAGAATCCGTCGCGGACAACCGCTTCCGGCCGGCAGCCGCCTGCACACCACCGCCGAGGCGGGCCCGCCGGTGCGCGACGAACTGCTCTACGACGTCGTGGACGTCCTCGACGAGATCGCTGCCGAAACCGGCCGCACGGTCCCGCAGATCGCCCTGAACTGGCTGCTGCGCCGGCCGAGCGTGGCCACGGTCATCGTGGGCGCGCGCAACGAGGAACAGCTGCGCCAGAATCTCGGCGCGGTCGGCTGGAGTCTCGATGCCGACCAGCTCGCCCGGCTGGACAAAGCGAGCGCGGTGACCCCGCCCTATCCCTATTACCCGTACTACCGGCTGCCGGACTTCGCCCGGCTCAATCCGCCGGCGGTGTAAGGGTTCACGGGTTCGGGAAGAGTCCCTGCGCGAGCACCGGCCACGAGGTCTTCAGGTCGTCCTGCCAGTAGCCCCAGATGTGGGTGCCGCTGCTGCGGAATTCGAATGTCGCCGGAATGTTCAGGGATTCCAGGCGTTTCTGCAGAATCGCCGTGGACAGTTCGCAATTCGCCTCGATGAGGGAGCCCAGCGCCACGGTCTTGGGAGTGTCCGCGGGCGCTTCCATCCGGCCACGCGCGCCGGGCATGTCGAAGGCGCCCGGAATGCCGTTGCCGGTGGAGATGAAAAGGTTTGTGCCGCGCAGTTTCTCGGCATTGAGGGTGGGGTCGTTGGCCACCCACAGTGGACCGCCCTCGGGGCCCCACATGTTCTCGACCTTGCCGCCGCCGTAGAGCTCGGTGACCATCTTGATGGCCTCCCGGGCCATCGGCGTGATGGTCTGGAAGAAACCGCTGTACACGGCCGCGCTACGGAACAGCCCGGGATTGAAGATGACCGAATTCAGTACGGGCAGACCGGCCATCGAGATACCGGCGATGGCATTGTTGCCACTGCTGGTCAGTGCGGCCGTCATCAACGGCGGCAGTTCCTTGCCCAGATAGGTGGACCATTTGTTGACCCCCAGCGCGCGGTCGGGCTGGAGCCAGTCGGTGTACCAGCTGAATCTGCCGCCGATGATCTGCACGACATTGATGTTCTTGTCGCTCAGGAAATCCAGTGCATCGGTGCGCAATTGCCAGGTGGCGGCGTCCTCGCCGCCGCCGGCGCCATTGAGGAGGTAGAGGGTGGGGCGCGGCTCGGAGGTGTCCGCCGGGCGCAGCACGTCGACCGGGAAGGTCTGGTTCATGGCGGCGGAGTAGACGGTGAAGGTGACGTGGCGGTCGTCGGTGACGCCCACGCTCTTAATGAAGGAGCCGTCGTCGGTCTTCATGTCCGGGACCGAGACGCCGGGTGCGGTGGGATCGTCCGCGCCGGCGGGCACGGCGCCCGACAGGCCCAGTGCGGCGACGGTCGCGAGCACCGCCACCGTCAATCGTCCGGTGACTCGACTGATCCGACGGTTCAAGGCACCTGCCCTCAGCGTTCCTGGCAGCCGTCCCGGTGACGGCCCGCCCATCCGCATGAGCCTGGACAGGCGAGTTACAAATACCACAGTTTCACATTTGTGGAGGCCGGAATCGGCGGACCGACGCCGCGAGCGGGCGACCGGATCAGTACACGTCGCGCACGTAGCGCTTCTCGGCCACCAGCTGCTTCTTGAACGCCAGCGCGCCGTCCTCGCTCAGCTTGCCGTGAATGCGGGCAATCTTCAGCAGGGTGTCGTCCACATCCTTGGCCATGCGCGCGGCGTCACCGCACACATAGAAATGACCGCCCTCGCGCAACCACGCCCACAATTCCGCGCCGTGCTCGATCATCCGGTGTTGCACATAGATCCGCTCGCGCTGATCCCGGGAGAACGCCAGATCCAGCCGGGCCAGGAATCCCGAACGGAACATGTCCTCGAGTTCGGCGCGGTAATAGAAATTGTCCTTGGCGTGCTGATCGCCGAAGAACAGCCAATTGCGGCCCCGGCAGCCGAGGGCACGGCGCTCCTGGAGGAAACCGCGGAACGGCGCGATGCCGGTACCCGGACCCACCATGATCATCGGCGCGTTCGGATCCAGCGGCGGCCGGAAATGCGGCGCCCGCTGCAGGAAGATCGGCACCTCCGCGTGGGCGCGATCGGCCAGGAACGTCGAGCTCACCCCGCCGCGCCGGGCCGCCGAACCGATGGCCGCCGGATCGCCGTAGCGCACCACGCCGACCGTCAGCTGCACCTCGCGCGGACTCACCAGCGGGCTCGACGAGATCGAATACTGGCGCGGCTGCAGCTTTTTCAGCGTGCCCAGCCACTCCACCAGATCGGCCCGCACCGGGAAGTCGCGCAGCACGTCCACCGCCTGCCGATCCCACAGATACCCGTCCAGCTCATTGCGATTGTCCCGGCGCAGCAGCTTGGCCAGCCGCGGGCTGGCATTGTGCTCGGCCACGAACGACAGCAGATCGGCGCTCACCCGCGTGATGTCGTAGTGCGTCCGCAGCGCCTCCGCCAGCGCCAGCTCGCCGTCCTCGACGTCGATGAGCCGCCGCCCCTCCAGTCCGGTCACCGCCAGCCACTCCGCCACCAGCGCTTCACAATTCGCGGGCCGCACCCCGAGCGAATCCCCGACCTCGTAGGTGGCCTCGGGATCACTCAGATCGAAACCGAACTGCCGCACCTCTTTTCCGGAACCGTCCCGCGAAAGCAGTTCATTGCGGACCAATTTCGCCAGCACCGGCGAATTCCGTGTGAAAGGCGCGGCGGCGGTCGCGCGTATCCGCCGCCCCGGCGCGAGGCCGGTGATAGTGCCGGATCCGGCCCGCGGTGCGGCGGACCCTGGCGTGATTGCATCGGACCGGTGCGGCCGCGCCGACCCGGCCGCGCCGTGTTGGTCATCACCGCCCATGGGAGTGGAATTCGGGCCGAAGCCCGGGGAACCCCAACCCGGCGGCACATCGCCGGGCCTGGCGGCCGAACCATCCGAACCCGGGGCACCCGCTGCGGGCCCGCCGAACCCAGTGACGCCGCCCGACCGGTCGAGATTGCTGCCGCGGCCCGGTATGGCACCGGCTCCACCGGCGGAACGGTCGTCCGGTCCCGAACCAGCCGACGTGGCGGCGTGGTCCGCGATCTGGGCGAGGCCGTCGGCCACGGCGTCGAACCAGGCCGCGGACAGGTCCTCGTGATCGGGTTCGCTGTCGACGCGCGGCAACAGGCGCGTGGCTCCGCGCTTCTCGAACAGTTCGTCCAGCTTGCGGCCGTGGCCACAGAAGTCGTCGTACGAGGAATCGCCCAGCGCGAAGACCGCGTACCGCATACCGGTCAGCCGGATCGCGCTGTCGTTCAGGCGTTCCCAGAAGTCCGCGCCATTGTCGGGCGGGCCGCCGTCGCCGAAGGTGCTGCTGATGGCCAGCACATCACCCGTCAGGTCGGACAATTCGGCGGAATCCATGTCCAGCAGGCGCGGCGCGAATCCCGAATCGGCCAGATAGGTCGCCAGGGCGGCGGCCAGTTCCTCCGCCGTCCCGGTCTGCGACGCCCACAGCACGGTCACCGTGCGCGTCGCCGCAGGCGTGGTGTCCGACGGGCCGTGCGACGCGCTGCTGCGCACGGCGCTGTCGAGCGCCGGTGAGTAGTGCTGCGCCCCACGCGAATACATCCCGCCCAGCAGCCCGTCGATCCACACCCGGCTGCGCTCCGAGATCGGCGCGGTCGCGGGCAGCACCGGGACGCCGCTGACCGGCATGCTCTGCAGCGCAGCGAGATATCCACCGAGATAGATGCGCTCGGTCTCGGTCAGCGTCGGTGCGACACCGGTCTCCAACCCGAGCATGAGCGCCAGGGGATGCGGTCCGCTCGCAGTCCGGTCCGGACCACTGCCCGTCCCGGCCGGATAGCGGTCCGCGGACAACGGGTCGGCGTGGCCGGTCTGATCGTCTGCACTGCCGGTGCCGGTCGGAGCGGTGGTGCTCAGGGCCGCCACCTTCCGCAGCCGGACCGCGCAGGCCTTGAACTCGGGTTGCAGGGAGATCGGGTCGACCGCGTCGTTGGTGACGGCATTGATGGTCAGGTATTCGCCCTGCTCGTCGTTCCAGTGGAACGGGGCGAAGCAGGTGCCGGGGAGGACGCGGTCGCTCACCTGGACGGGCAGCACGGCGCGGCCGCGGCGGGAGGTGATTTCGAGCTGGTCGTCCGCGCGCACCTCGAGGTGGGCGGCGTCCTCGGGGTGGATTTCCAGGAAGGGCTTGCCGTTGAGCTTGGTCAGTTTCGCCACCTTCCCGGTCTTGGTCATGGTGTGCCACTGGTGTTGCAGGCGACCGGTATTGAGCACGAAGGGGTGATCCTCGTCCGGCATCTCGTCGGGCAGCAGGTGCGGGCGCGCCCAGAACACGGCCTTGCGGCTGGGCGTGGCGAACGCCAGTCGCGGGGTGTGCCCGTGTTCGTCGGTGTGCAGGGTCTGGCTGACCCCGTCGTTGAGATAGCGAATCGGGTTGCGGCGCTGGGCCGGATCGGGGCACGGCCACTGCGCGGGCCCGGCCCGCAGCGCGTCGTAGTCGATGCCGCGCAGGTCGTAGCCGGTGGCCGGATTGGCGAATCGCCGGATCTCGTCGAAGATCTCGGCGCTGGAGGCGTACTCGAACCCGGGGAAGCCGAGCGCCGTCGCGACCTGCGCGATGAGCTGCCAGTCCGGGCGCGCGTCGCCGATCGGTTCCACCGACTGCTGCAGCAGGGTCAGATTGCGTTCCGAGTTCACCTGCACCCCATCGGCCTCGGCCCACAGGGTGGCGGGCAGCAGCAGGTCGGCGTAGGCATTGGTGGCGGTGTCGGTGAACACGTCCTGGGCGATCACCAGCTCGGCGGCCTCCAGCCCGGCGATGACGGTGCGCCGATTCGCCATGGAGGCAACGGGATTGCTGCACATGATCCAGCAGGCTTTGATCTCTCCGTCGGCCAGGCCGCGGAACATCTCGATGGAGCCGGGCCCGGCCTCGGCGCGAATGGTGCCCGGCGCCAGCCCCCATTCGGCCTCCACGAAGGCCCGGTCGGCGTCGGCGAGCACGCTGCGCTGACCCGGCAATCCCGGTCCCATGTAACCCATTTCGCGCCCGCCCATGGCATTGGGCTGCCCGGTGAGCGAGAACGGCCCGCTGCCGGTGCGGCAGATGGCGCCGGTGGCCAGGTGCAGGTTGATGATGGCGTTACTGGCCCAGGTGCCGTGTGTGGACTGGTTGATGCCCATGGTCCACAGCGACATCCACTCTCCCGCCGCGCCGATCCAGGCCGCGGCGGTGCGGATGTCGGCCTCGGGAATACCGGTCTCCTCGGACACCATCGACGGGGTGTAGGCGGCCAGGAACTCGGGCATGCCCGCCCAGTTCTCGGTGTGCTCTGCGATGAATTCGGCGTCGATGTCGCCGTTCTCGACCAGCAGGTGCAGCAGCCCGTTCAGCAGCGCCAGATCCGTGCCCGGCTTGATCTGCAGGAACAGGTCGGCGCGCGCCGCGGTGTCGGTGCGCCGCGGATCCACCACGATCAGCTTGGCGCCCGCCTTGAGCCGGTCGGCCATGCGCAGGAACAGGATGGGGTGGCAGTCGGCCATGTTCGCGCCGATGACGAAGAACAGGTCGGCGTGATCGAGGTCGTCGTAGGACCCGGGCGGCCCGTCCGCGCCCAGCGACAACTTGTACCCGCTGGCCGCGCTGGCCATGCACAGCCGCGAATTGGCCTCCATGTGCACGGTGCGCAGGTGGCCCTTGGCGAGCTTGGTGGCCAGGTACTGGGCCTCGATCGACAGCTGGCCGGACACGTAGAGGGCGATGGCGTCCGGTCCATCTGTGTCGAGAATCACGCGAAGACGCTGTGCGGCTTCGTGAATCGCCTCATCGACGGGCATGGGCACCGGCGGCTGGCCGCGTTCGGGCCGGCGGTAGGCGGTCTCCATGCGGCCGGGCGCGGCCATCAGTTCGGCGTGCGTATTGCCCTTGGTGCACAGCCGCCCGGCATTGACCGGGTGGTCCTTGTCGCCCTTCACCTTGGCGATCACGGGCAGTCCGCGTGCGCCGGGCTTGGTTTCGACGGTGATGCCGCAGCCCACCCCGCAGTACGAGCACGCGGTCCGGGCGCTCGTCGGGGGCGTGGGCTGTTCCGGCATGGTTCCGAGTTAAGCCACCCCGGGTTGCGGTGGATTTACCGAACGTTATCGCCAGATGACAATCCACCTCACAGCCGTTTTCCGCGAGTGTGAGGCCCAGGTCGGGACGCTGCCGTGAGCAACGCCACAGGTCGGCCGCTCCGGACTCGTTCTCCGCTCAGCCCAGCTTGTACGCCCGGTGCAGGGCCACGGCCCCGCCCGAGAGATTGCGCCACTGCACCGAGGACCAACCGGCGTCGGCGATCCGCAGCGCCAGCTGCGGCTGGTTCGGCCACTCCCGAATCGACTCGGCCAGATACACATAGGCGTCCGGGTTACTGGAGACCGCGCGCGCCAGCGGCGGCAGCGCCCGCATCAGGTACTCCATGTAGATGGTCCGGAAGGGTTCCCAGGTCGGCGTGGAGAACTCGGCCACCACCAGCCGCCCGCCCGGCTTGGTGACGCGCAGCATCTCGCGCAGCGCCAGATCCGGGTCGGCCACATTGCGCAGGCCGTAGGCGATGGTCACCGCGTCGAAGGAGTCGTCGGCGAAGGGCAGCGCCATGGCGTCGGCGGCGACCATGGGCACATTGCGGTGCCGTCCGGCCGACAGCATGCCCTGGGAGAAGTCCGCGGCCAGCACCCACGCGCCCGATTTGGCCAGGTCCACGGTGGAGACACCGGTCCCCGCCGCCAGATCCAGCACCCGCTCGCCGGGTCGCAGGCCCAGTGCCTTGCGCGTCACCCAGCGCCAATACCTGTCCTGGCCAACGGAGATCACCGAATTGGTCAGGTCGTACCGCTTGGCGACACCGTCGAACATGGATGCGACGTCGCGCGGCTGCTTGTCCAGCTGGGCCCGAAACGATGCTCTGTTAATTTTGCCCTCCGCTTCGCTCCGGGCGGGTTCGCGGCCCCGGAGGTCTCGATTCTTCCCTCCTCCGCTCCTCCGCTTCGCTCGCCGTCTCGCTCCAAGGCGCTGGTCTATGGAGCCGCAGTCCAGAATCGAGACGGGCCGCGAACCTGTGGGTGGTGGCCGGGTTCTTCTACCGCCGCAGCTTAGTTCGCAGTTTTGCTCGGAGCGCGCCCAGCCACCGGCTCGGGGGTGAGCCGAGGAACCACACCGCGGGGATGGCGACGGCCCAGGAGACCACGATGACCGACAGCGCCGGGATGATCGCGACACGCGCATCGCGACCCGCCACGCGTACGAGATCGGGATCACTGCGCCGGTATTCGACATTGATGCGTTCGCCGACGGTCAGTCTGGTGGGGTACAGCACCCCGGTCTTCGGATTGTGCGTCTCGCCGTCGGGCGTCACGAAGATGACCGCGGATCGCAGCGTGCCGGCCGAGAGGACTTCGGCGCTGGTCACGCCCTTGTCGGAGTTGATCAGGTGGTCGTCGCGCCAGGCCGCCAGCACCAGCAGTACGGCCAGGAAGCTGACCGTGGCCGCGGCGATCACGACCCCGATCCGAGCCCGCCGCAACCGAACCGCCCGCCGCTGTTCAGCGCGCTGTGTCCGATCGTCGCTCCGCTGCGCTCCGCTATCAGACTGGCTAGTTTCCGACACTTCAGCAGGCTATTCCATCGCTGGGCTACGGTCTTCGCCATGTCCCGAAAATTCAGCTTCACCGTGCAGTACAGCGTTCCGGTCGAAGAGCTTCACCGGGCACTGACCAATGACGAAATGTGGCAGGCCCGCTTCGCCGGGGCGACCACCGCCACACTCGAGCTCACCCACCCGGACGGCCCCGGCACCATCCAGATCCACATGACCGAGAAGGCGCCCGAGGACCAGATTCCCGGCATCGTCAAGAAGGTCCTCAAGAGCGAGCTCATGCTCGAGCGCACCGACACCTGGGGAGCGCTCACCGACGGCGTCGCCAAGGGCGGCTTCAGCGGCCGCTCCAGCGGCATCACCACCGAGATGGCGGGCGCGTTCGAATTGCGGCCCACCGCCGAAGGTTCCGAGATCGAGGCCACCGGCACGGTCGACGTGAAGGTCCCGCTGGTCGGCGGGGCCATCGAACCGCTGGTCGAGAACCTGCTCAAGCGGGTCATGAACAGTGAGCGCAAGTCCGTCGAATCCTGGTTCGCCGCGCAGACCGCCTGATCTCGGTAAACCGTGGATGCGGGGGTGGTCCCGCATCCACGGGGGCTTGTGCTTACTCCGGGCCGAACTGGGCCGTGGCCGGATCGAATTCGCGGGGTTCGACCAGGACCAGCCAGTTGCCGGAGTTGTCGCGGACGATGGCCTCGACGCCGTAGGGGCGTTCCGACGGCGGCTGCACGAACTCCACGTCCTTGGCGGTGAGTTCCTCGAAGGCCTTCTGGCAGTTGTCGGTTCGCAGGCCCAGTGCGCCGTGCGTGCCATTGGCCATGGACCGCCGGATGGCCTCGGCCAGATTGTCGTCCAGCGGGGGACCCGGGATCATCAGCGTGACCTCCAGCTCCGGATGGTTCGGGTGCACCACGGTCACCCAGCGGAAGCCGTTGTCGCCCATGGTCACATCGCTGGCCTCGACGAAACCCAGCTTCTCGATGTACCACTGCTTCGCGGCGGTCTGATCGGTCACGTACACGGTCACGAGCGAGACATTGGTGATGATCGTCATGCCCCGAGCCTATGGACGGCGGGCCCGCGCGGGCTTCTCCGAAATTGCGCGTTTCCGCGCCGGGCGGATTCGCGTCCGGATAGCCGAGTTCACACACTCGGAACCTCGGTGAGCCTGCCGTAACAGCCGCGCAATGGAGCGGAAAGCCGAGATCAATATTCGGTGACCACCCTCGAATCGGAAAAAGCTCGTGACGAGCCCGAACGAGGAGTGCCGGTGGTTCAGGTCGACACCCCAGCGGCCGATGCGGTCGCCGCGTCCAAGGAGACGCTGGAGGATTACACGCTGCGGTTCGCGCCCCGCAGCTACCGCAAATGGAGTCCGGCGGTGGTCGGCGTCTCGGCGCTGGGCGGCATCGCCTACCTGGCCGACTTCTCCATCGGCGCGAACATCGGCATCGCCAACGGCACCGGCAACGCCCTGCTGGGCATCGGCATCTTCGCCATCGTGGTCATGCTCACGGGTTTCCCGCTGGCCTACTACGCGGCGCGCTACAACATCGACCTGGACCTGATCACCCGCGGCAGCGGCTTCGGGTACTACGGGTCGGTGGTGACGAACATCGTGTTCGCCTCCTTCACCTTCATCTTCTTCGCCCTCGAGGGCTCGATCATGGCGCAGGGCCTGAAACTCGGCCTGCACGTGCCGCTGCCGATCGGCTACCTGGTGTCCACGGTGATGATCTTTCCGCTGGTCATCTACGGCATGAACACCCTGGCCAAACTGCAAGTGTGGACCACCCCGCTGTGGCTGATCCTGATGGTGCTGCCGTTCGGCTTCCTGCTGGTCCGCCACCCGGACTCGGTCGGCACCTTCCTGTCCTACGGCGGCCAGGACGGCAAGGGCGTGAGCCTGTCCGGCGCGTTGCTCGCCGCCGGTGTCTGCCTCTCGCTCATCGCCCAGATCGCCGAGCAGATCGACTACCTGCGCTTCATGCCGCCCCGGACCCCGGAGAACGCCCGCAAGTGGTGGGGCTGGATGCTGCTGGCCGGACCGGGCTGGGTGCTCTTCGGCGCCATCAAGCAGGTGGTCGGCCTGTTCCTGGCGGTCTACCTGATCGCGAATCTGCCCGGCGCGCAGGACATCGCCAACCAGCCGGTGCACCAGTTCCTCGAGATCTACCGCGACATGATGCCGTCCTGGCTGGCCATGACCCTGGCCGTGGCGCTGGTCGTCATCAGCCAGATCAAGATCAATGTGACCAATGCGTATTCGGGCTCGCTGGCGTGGACCAACTCCTTCACCCGCGTCACCAAGAACTACCCGGGCCGCATCGTCTTCCTCGGCCTGAACCTGGCCATCGCGCTGATCCTGATGGAAGCCAACATGTTCGACTTCCTCAACAACATCCTCGGCTTCTACGCCAACTGCGGCATCGCCTGGATCGTCACCGTCGCAACGGATATCGCGATCAACAAGTACGTGCTGAAGATCTCGCCCAAGGAGCCGGAGTTCCGGCGCGGCATGCTCCACGACTTCAACCCGGTGGGCCTGGTCGGCTTCGGCCTGTCGGCGGTGCTGTCGATCATGACCTTCTTCGGCATCTTCGGTGAGACCCTGAAGCCGTACTCGCCCATTGTGGCCGTGGTGGTTTCGTTCCTGGCGACCCCGCTGACCGCGATCCTCACCAAGGGCAGGTACTACCTGCGCCGCGACCACGACGGCATCGAGCTGCCCATGTTCGACGAGCACGGCAACCCCTCGGGGGAGACCCTCACCTGCGCCGTCACCGGCATGGAATTCGAGCGCCCGGACATGATCGCCTCGGCGGTCCCGGGACCCGGGGGCGAGATCCAGTACATCAGCTCGCTCGCACTCTCGACGGACAAGACCGGCATTCACGTCCTGCCGTCCCGATGAGGCTGTGGCCCGAATGAATTCGCGTCATTGTGTGCGTTTCCGATCCGAGAGACCGTGCATGAAGACGTAGCAACCCGGGATATGGGGTGCGCCCTCGGCCGCGAACTTCGCTTGATACTCCGAGGGCGACATCCCCACCAGCTCGGTGAATTTGCTGCTGAACGACCCGAGACTGCTGTAGCCGACGAGCATGCAGGCCTCGGTCACCGTCACATTGGTGGCGCGCAACAGATCCTGGGCCCGCTCGATCCGGCGCTCGGCCAGATACACCGCGGGCGTCTTGCCGTACGTCGCCGCGAAACACCGCAGGAAGTGATACTTCGACACCCCCGCGGCCGCCGCCAGACTGTCCAGGTCCAAGGGCTCCGCGTAGTGCCGGTCGGCCAGATCCCGTGCTCGCCGCAGATGCGGCAGCAGCTCCTCGGGAACCGGCCGGGCGTTCACGAGAACGGCTGGATCTTGTCGAAACGCAGGGAGGCCCGGCCCGCGCCCCGCCACAGCCGGGCGGTCAGGTCCACGTCCTCGTCGGTGACCAGATTGCCCATCACCCGGACCGCGGTGCGCTGCAACAGCTTCGACCGCATCATCGGCGGCCCGCCCAGCGGCACGGTGCGCGGGTGGGTGGCCAGCCCCGCCAGCCGCCGGGCCACCGAATAGGTGCGGCCGTAGCGTTCCCGCAGCAGTTCCGGCCAGATATGGGTCAGATCGGGCTGGTCCAGGATCCCGGCGAGCATGTGCCCGCCCTCCAGGCCGTAGTCGATGCCCTCGCCGTTGAGCGGGTTCACGCACCCGGCCGCGTCGCCCACCAGCGCCCAGTTGCGCCCGGCCAGATTCGACACCGCGCCGCCCATGGGCAGCAGCGCCGACGCCACCGCCCGCGCCTCGCCCTCGAATCCCCACTCCGCGCGGCGTTCCGAAACATAATGCTGCAGTAGCGGTTTCAACGCGATATGCGACGGACGCCTTTCGGTGGCCAGCGAGCCGACGCCGATATTCACCTCGCCATTGCCGAGCGGGAAAACCCAGCCGTATCCGGGAATCAATTCCCCGTTCGCATCCCGCAATTCGAGATGCGAGGTGATCCACTCGTCGTCACTGCGCTCGGACCTGATGTAGGCCCGCGCCGCGGTCCCGTACGCGTACTGGCGATGCCAGGTGCGGCCCAGCAGCTTTCCGACGGGGGAGCGCACGCCGTCGGCCACGATCAGGATGTCGCACGACACCGCGCGCAGGCCGGCGTCGGTCTTGACGGTCACCCCGGTGACCCGGTCGCCCTCGCGGGCCACCTCCACCACCTTGGCCCCGTCCACCATCCGCACGCCCGACTTGATCGCCGTCTCGCGCAGCTTGTCGTCGAGTTCGGTTCGCGGAACGGCGCTTCCGTAGGCGGGGAACGACCCGTCCGGCCAGGGCAGCAGCGCCTCCCGCCCGAACCCGGCCATCCGCAGGCCGCGATTGACCGTGTGCGCCCGCACCCAGTCGCCCAGCCCGAGATGCTCGAGTTCGGCGGCGGCGCGCGGCGTCAGTCCGTCACCGCAGGTCTTGTCGCGCGGGAACACCGCCGAATCGGTCAGCAGCACATCCCGACCCATGCGCGCGGCCCAGGCGGCCGCCGCGGACCCGGCAGGACCCGCCCCGACTACCAGGACCTCGGCGTGCGCCGGCAGAACATCCGATGATTTCCCCTGCTCGGGCGCGTGTTCCGGTGAACCCATGCGATCAATACTTGCAGCACATCACCGGGCGCGCATATTTGCCCTGCGCTTCATAGCGGGCGTTTCGTTTCGCGTGGCGAGTGTTTCGTGCGTCGCACTACGGTGGTGTCCATAGGGGGTGATCGGTCCACACGCTAGGTTCTTTGGCGTGGGGTCGGACGCGGCACTGGGAGATGAAATGAGCGCATCAGCTGTGAGCGAGGAGAGCACCGTGGTCGCGGGGGTGGATCTGGGCGATCCCGAGCTCGCGGCGACCGTGCGCAAGGGCCTGATCGAGGTCGAAGATCTGCTGATCACCGAGCTGTCCGACGGCGAGGAGTTCCTGCAGGAGGCGGCGCTGCACCTGGCCAAGGCCGGCGGCAAGCGGTTTCGTCCCCTGTTCACCATCCTGACCGGTCAGCTGGGCCCCGACCCGACCAGCCCCGACCTGGTCACCGCCGGCACCGTGGTGGAGCTCGTGCACCTCGCCACCCTGTACCACGACGACGTCATGGACGAGGCCTCGATGCGCCGCGGCGCGCCCAGCGTGAACTCGCGCTGGGGCAACAGCGTCGCCATCCTGGCCGGCGACTACCTGTTCGCCCACGCCTCGCGACTGGTCTCCACCCTCGGCCCGGACGCGGTCCGCATCATCGCCGAGACCTTCGCCGAGCTGGTCACCGGCCAGATGCGCGAGACCATCGGCGCCCGGCAGTCCCAGGACCCGGTCGAGCACTACCTGCGCGTGGTGTGGGAGAAGACCGGTTCGCTGATCGCCGCCGCCGGCCGCTTCGGCGGCACCTTCTCCGGTGCGGATCGCGACCATGTGGAGCGGCTGGCCCGCCTCGGAGACGCCGTGGGCACCGCCTTCCAGATCGCCGACGACATCATCGACATCTCCTCGGTGTCCGAGCAGTCCGGCAAGACCCCCGGCACCGACCTGCGCGAGGGCGTCCACACCCTGCCGGTCCTCTACGCCCTGCGTGACGAGGGCGCCGAGGGCGACCGACTGCGCAAGCTGCTGGCCCGCCCGCTGGAGACCGACGCCGAGGTCGACGAGGCCCTGTACCTGCTGTCCCGCTCCCGGGGCCTGGTGCTGGCCAAGGAGAAGCTGCACGGCTACGCCGACATCGCCCACGCCGAACTCTCCGCCCTGCCCGCCGGCCCGGCCAACGAGGCCCTGGAACACCTGGTCCGCTACACCATCGAACGCGTCGGCTGATCCGAAACCGATCAGTCGAACAACTGGGAACTTCAACCCGGCTCGAGTTCGTTGACCTGGTGTAAGGCACCCAACTGCCGGCAAAAGTCGCGGAGAGGCGGGTAAGCATGCATGGGCACGGGTACGCGAACGGGTTGAAGACGTTCGGGCTGCTGGTAGGGATGTCGGCGCTGATCGTGTTCGCGGGAGCGATGTTCCGCAGTCCCACGATCCTGATCCTGTCGATCGTGCTGGCCGTGGGCATGAACGCCTACGCCTACTTCAACAGCGACAAGCTGGCGTTGCGGGCCATGCACGCGCAGCCGGTGACGGAGCTGGAAGCCCCGGCCATGTACCGCATCGTGCGCGAGTTGGCCACGGCCGCACGGCAACCCATGCCGCGCCTCTACATCAGCCCCACCAATGCGCCGAATGCCTTTGCCACCGGCCGCAATCCGCGCAATGCCGCGGTCTGCTGCACCACCGGCATCCTGCAGATCCTCGACGAGCGGGAACTGCGCGCGGTGCTGGGCCACGAACTCTCGCACGTCTACAACCGCGACATCCTGATCTCGTCGGTGGCCGGCGCGCTCGCCTCGGTCATCTCCGGCCTGGCGAACCTGGCCTTCTTCGCCGGCGCCTTCGGCGGCAGCCGGGACGGCGAGGGCCCGAATATCATTGGCATCCTGCTGGTTTCGCTACTGGGCCCGATCGCGGCCTCGCTCATCAAACTGGCCGTCTCCCGCTCCCGGGAGTACCAGGCCGACCAGGACGGCGCCGAACTCACCGGCGACCCCCTGGCCCTCGCATCTGCCCTGCGCAAGCTGGAACGCGGTACCCAGGCCGCCCCGCTGCCCCCCGAGCCGCAGCTGACCGCTCAGTCGCACCTGATGATCGCCAACCCGTTCCGCAACGGCGATCGGATGGCCCGCTGGTTCTCCACCCACCCCCCGATGGCGGACCGTATCGCCCGCCTCGAGGAGATGGCTGGTGGAAACCGCAATTACTAGCGGTAGTTCACGAACTGCAGGGCGATATCGAAGTCGCCGCCCTTCAGCAGCGAGATGACCGCCTGCAGATCGTCGCGGCTCTTGCTGGTGACCCGCAGCTCCTCGCCCTGGATCTGCGCCTTGACGCCCTTGGGGCCCTCGTCACGGATCTTCTTGGCGATCTTCTTCGCATTCTCCGTGGTGATGCCCTGCACCAGGGTTCCTGTGATCTTGTACACCTTGCCGGAGGCCTGCGGATCACCCGCGTCGAACGCCTTGAGCGAGATGTCGCGGCGAATCAGCTTCTCCTTGAACACATCCAGGGCGGCCTTGACGCGATCCTCCGACTCGGCGCTGAGGATGATCTTCTCCTCGCCCGACCATTCGATGCTCGCCCCGGTGCCCCGGAAGTCGTAGCGCTGGCTCAGCTCCTTGGCGGCCTGGTTCAGGGCGTTGTCCACCTCCTGGCGATCGATCTTGCTGACGACATCGAACGACGAATCCGCCACACTCTTCTCCTGTCCGAGACTCGGATATTCGGGATGTTCCACGCCGACGCTAGCCCCTTCGGCACGGCTGTATCCAGCCGGTTTGCATTCCGGGCGTGTGTTCGTTGTATTCTGCTGGAGCGCTGCAAGGCGTACCCCGGCGGATTGCCCGAGCGGCCAAAGGGAGCTGACTGTAAATCAGCCGCGTAATGCTTCGGAGGTTCAAATCCTTCATCCGCCACCAGAGAGCCCCGTGGACCCAGTGTCCACGGGGCTCTTGGTATTTCGGGCCACGCCGGCCGGTTGTCCCGAGCCCTGCTCCGGCCGACGCGGGCACCGACGTCTGGGTTACCCCGCTCGAATAGCCGCGAAACCCGCGTTGACCAGCCGGTTTGGATAGTCGGCGAGGATGTGTGTAATCTCGTTCAAGTCGTCAGCGCCCCGGCCGAGACCGGAGCAAGACAGACACGCCCCCTTAGCTCAGTCGGCAGAGCGTTTCCATGGTAAGGAAAAGGTCAACGGTTCGATTCCGTTAGGGGGCTCGCCGGATTGCCGGTGGTGACCGACTCGGCTTCTCGTTGCAGGACCCGGGACCTTCCCGCCGTCAGTACCGACAACAGATGGCGGTGTAGCTCAGTCGGTAGAGCAAACGACTCATAATCGTTGTGTCGCCGGTTCAAGTCCGGCCATCGCTACATACTGATATCCCAATCAGGCTGACCGGAAAGAAGGCAATCGTGGCCGCGAAGTCCACTGATATCCGGCCAAAGATCACCTTGGCCTGCGAGCAGTGCAAGCACCGCAACTACATCACCAAGAAGAACCGGCGCAATGACCCGGACCGCCTCGAGCTGAAGAAGTTCTGCCCGAACTGCGGTACCCACCGGGCGCACCGCGAGTCTCGCTAACTTAAACCCGCGCGATCTACCGCGTGGATGACAGTGCCGGATCGGCAGGTCACCTAGTCTCTTAGAAAGAGACGGTGGCGCCGGTCCGGCATTTGGCGTATATAGCGGTGGTTCAGCGCTCTCGCCCGATCCCGTACCGGGGATCAGATAGGGACTTCCTGCCGTGACGATCAACATCGACATTGACACCGAGGCCGACATGGTCGATTCCAGCGAGGTCTTCGACCCCGCCGCACACGCCGCCTCCATGGTCGGCCACCACTACCGCGTCGACGACCACTACGAGGTCGGCCGCGAGAAGGTGCGCGAGTACGCCCGCGCGGTGCAGGACTACCACCCGGTCCACTGGGACGAGGACATCGCCCGGAGTTACGGTCACGACGGGCTGGTCGCCCCCCTCACCTTCATCTCCCTGGTCGGAATCCTGGCCCAGCGCAGGCTCTTCGAGCAGATGATCACCGGCTACGACCTGAGCCAGATCATGCAGACCGACCAGATCCTGGAGTTCCACCGGCCCATCCGGGCCGGCGACCAGCTGTCCTGCATCGTCTACCTGCACTCCTTCCGGCAGGCCTTCGGCGGCGACATCATCGTCACCCGCAACGACGTGGTGGACCAGAACGACGAGCTGGTCCTCACCACCTACACCACCCTCATCGGCCGCAGCGGCGGTGACATCGATCCCAATATCGGTGACGCCGTGCGCAACGTGCTCATGCACGGCGTCGGCCCGGAGGAGCGTCCGGAGCACCACTCGGGCAGCGTCGACGTGCCGCCGCCCCCGGCGCCGGTCAAGATCGCGGCCACCGGGACGATCGTCGCGAGCAAGCACGTCCGCCGCTTCGAGGATGTGATCGTCGGCGCCGAACTGCCCCCGCGCGTGGTTCGTCTCACCCGTGGTGATCTGGTGAACTACGCCGGCGTCTCCGGCGACGCCAACCCGATCCACTGGAGCGACGATGTCGTGAAGCTGGTCGGCCTGGAAAACATTGTGGCGCACGGCATGCTGACCATGGGCCTGGGTGGCGGCTTCGTCACCTCCTGGCTCGGCGACCCGGGTGCGGTCAAGGAGTACAACGTCCGCTTCACCAGCCCCGTCTACGTTCCGGTCGACCGTCCCGCGGAGATCGAGTACACCGGCAAGGTCAAGTCCGTGGACCCGGAGACCCGCACCGCCGTCGTCGCCATCGTGGCGAAGTCCGAGGGGCGCAAGATCTTCGGCCGCGCCACCGCAACGGTGCAGCTCTCCTGACCTTCGACCCGAGGTACGCTGCGACACCCCGATTGGCGATCGCCACACGGGGTAACGTACACTCGGGAATCTGGGGTTACCAGCCGATGCGCGCTGCTCCGAGGAGCGGCGCGCGTGTTGTGTGAAAACCCGTGTACAACTGAATAGAACAGTGGCTGGACTCGTTACCCCGTCCAGCCGAAGGGGCGTAGCTCAACTGGCAGAGCAGCGGTCTCCAAAACCGCAGGTTGCAGGTTCAAGTCCTGTCGCCCCTGCCCTGGATGCCGACGTAGAGAGGATCGACGTGAGCGACGAGCGGGACACTCGCCACGAAGATGGCGATGACACCGCCGCGGTGGCTCGGCCGAGCGGCAAGCGGTCCGCCCGGCGCACGCGCGCCGCGTCGTCCAGCGCCGTCGCGACGATCGATCGACCGTCGGACTCGGCCAAGGCAACCACCAAGCAGTCCGGCAAGGACAAGAAGGCCGGGCGAGGCGGAACGGGCAATCCGTTCAAGCGCCTGGTGAAGTTCCTCAAGGAAGTCATCGCGGAACTTCGCAAGGTCATCTGGCCCAACCGCAAGCAGATGGTCACCTATACGAGCGTTGTCCTGGTGTTCGTGATTTTCATCGTCGCGTACATCAGCGGGTTGGATCTGGCGTTCATCAAGGGTGTCAGCTGGCTCTTCGGCTAGGCGGCACGATGACCGCGTCTGACCGTCGCGGCCGGTGACCGGCCCCCGGGCAGAGGCGGGGAGCGGGACCATCCGCCGGGCGTTTTGTCCCGGCGCGCAGAGGATTACGTGACGACTAAGGAAGCGAGTGCCCCAGTGAGCACCCCGGAGAACGGCACAACCGAGGAATTCCCGGTGGATGACGCGGTGATCGACGAGACCACCGCGGACGTCGAAGACGACGCTGAGGGCTTCGCCGACGAGGCCGAGACTTTCGCCGCCGACGCGGAGGCCGGCGAGTTCGCCGCCGACGCCGAGGAGGACGAGCCCGCCCGCCCCGCCGCCGAGCTCTCCGATGAGCCGGCCGACCCGGTCGCCGAGATGACCGCCGCGCTCCGGCGCGCGCCCGGTGACTGGTACGTCGTCCACTCCTACGCCGGCTACGAGAACAAGGTGAAGACCAATCTCGAGACCCGCGTGCAGAACCTCGGTCTCGAGGACTACATCTTCCAGGTCGAGGTGCCGACCGAAGAGGTCACCGAGATCAAGAACGGCCAGAAGAAGAACGTCAACCGCAAGGTGCTGCCGGGCTACATCCTGGTCCGCATGGAGCTGAACGACGAGTCCTGGGGCGCGGTGCGCAACACCCCCGGTGTCACCGGTTTCGTCGGCGCCACCTCGCGGCCCTCGCCGCTCACCATTCCCGAAGTGGTGAAGTTCCTGGTCCCGGCCGCGCAGCAGAAGAAGGCCGCCCCGGCTGCCGCCGCCACCGCTGCCGCCGGCGAGACCCCGATCGTGAAGCCGGTCATCGAGGTCGACTTCGAGGTCGGCGAGTCGGTGACCGTCATGGACGGCCCCTTCGCCACCCTCCCGGCCAGCATCTCCGAGGTCAATGCCGAGCAACAGAAGCTCAAGGTGCTGGTCTCGATCTTCGGCCGCGAGACTCCGGTCGAGCTGGCCTTCACGCAGGTCGCCAAGATTTAAATGCGTCAGGGCGGTGGCCCGGTCCGCTTCGGGCCGGTGTCACCGCCTTTTTCGCGTTCGCATAGACTTGACGGGTTGTGCCTCGGGCGATGCTGTCCGGGGCATGGTCCGGAGAAGGCTTACGGGAATCCGTAAGGAACCTAACCCAAGGAAGAAAGATGCCCCCGAAGAAGAAGAAGGTCGCTGGGCTCATCAAGCTCCAGATCCAGGCCGGTGCCGCCAACCCGGCTCCGCCGGTCGGTCCGGCGCTGGGTCAGCACGGCGTCAACATCATGGAGTTCTGCAAGGCGTACAACGCGGCGACCGAGTCGCAGCGTGGCAACGTCATCCCGGTCGAGATCACGGTCTACGAAGACCGCTCGTTCGACTTCAAGCTGAAGACGCCGCCCGCCGCGCGTCTGCTGCTGAAGGCCGCCGGGATCCAGAAGGGCTCCGCCGAGCCGCACCGCAACAAGGTCGCGCAGATCACCATGGACCAGGTCCGTGAGATCGCCAAGACCAAGCAGGAAGACCTGAACGCCAACGACATCGACGCCGCGGCGAAGATCATCGCTGGTACCGCCCGCTCGATGGGTATCACCATCGCGGAGTAGGGCTTTCGAGCTCTTGTGGAAGGGACCGCCTGTCCCGCACCACTTCTGACTTAGACAAGGACAGAGAATCATGGCAAAACGAAGCAAGGCTTATCTCGAGGCGGCCGCCAAGGTCGACCGCGCCGCGCTCTACGCTCCGCTGGCCGCCGCGCGCCTGGCGAAGGAGACCGCGACCACCAAGACCGACGCGACCGTCGAGGTCGCCGTCCGTCTGGGCGTCGACCCCCGCAAGGCCGACCAGATGGTCCGTGGCACCGTCAACCTGCCGCACGGCACCGGTAAGACCGCCCGCGTCATCGTGTTCGCGGTCGGCGACAAGGCCGCCGAGGCCGAGGCCGCCGGTGCGGACGCCGTGGGCGCCGAGGACCTGATCGAGCGCATCCAGGGCGGCTGGCTGGACTTCGACGCCGCGATCGCCACCCCGGACCAGATGGCCAAGGTCGGTCGTATCGCTCGCGTGCTGGGCCCGCGTGGCCTGATGCCGAACCCGAAGACCGGCACCGTCACCCCCGATGTGACCAAGGCCGTCAACGACATCAAGGGCGGCAAGATCAACTTCCGCGTCGACAAGCAGGCCAACCTGCACTTCGTGATCGGCAAGGCTTCCTTCGACGAGAAGAAGCTGGCCGAGAACTACGGCGCCGCGCTCGACGAGATCCTGCGTGTCAAGCCCTCCACCGCGAAGGGCCGCTACGTCAAGAAGGTGACGTTCTCGACCAACACCGGACCGGGCATCCCGGTGGATCCGAACCGCACCCGTAACTTCGCCGAGGAAGACTGATTCCTCGACGCGGTAACGCGTAGCAACGCATGAAGCCCGAAGGGCCGGTACGAATCTCGTACCGGCCCTTCGCTTTTGCGAAGAAGAACAATAGCGGACGGGTGGGGGTGTCACCCCCGTTTTGGCGTATCGATGCTGGTCCGCTATATTGGACAACGGTCACCGGCCCGTTCGGTGATCACCCCCAAATCGTTCTACCGAAGACCGTTGGTTGCTGCCGTCAGGCGGCTGAAGGTCCGGCGATATTGCCGGCGGCCCACGCAGGGAGAGCCGAGGTCGGGAAACCCGCGAGAAATCGCGACTGTTTCTTGTGCGCCCCGGGACCACCTTGCGTCCGGGGCGTTTGCTTTGTCGCCGGCCCCTGTGGCGGAACTCGGTAGTTCATACGAGATCCGACCATCCAGAGAGGAGGCGAAGTATGGCAAAGGCTGAGAAGGTCACCGCGGTTGCGGAGATCACCGAGCAGTTCAAGTCGTCCACCGCGACTGTCGTCACGGAATACCGTGGCCTGTCCGTCGGCAAGATCACTGAGCTGCGTCGTGCCCTCGGCGCGAACGCTACCTACTCCGTCGCCAAGAACACCCTGGTCAAGCGCGCTGCCGCCGAGGCGGGCGTGGAAGGCCTGGATGACTTGTTCGTCGGTCCGACCGCCATCACCTTCATTACGGGTGAGCCGGTCGACGCCGCGAAGGCGCTGAAGGCGTTCGCCAAGGACAACAAGGCGCTCATCATCAAGGGCGGCTACATGGACGGCGCCGCGCTGTCCGTGTCCGAGGTCGAGCGCATTGCCGACCTGGAGTCGCGCGAGGTGCTGCTGGCCAAGCTGGCCGGCGCGATGAAGGGCAACCTGTCGAAGGCTGCCGGGCTGTTCGCCGCCCCGGCCTCGCAGATCGCCCGCCTGGCCGCGGCCCTGGAGGAGAAGAAGCGCGCCGAGGGTGGCGCCGCCGAAGCTCCGGCCGCAGACGCCGAATAAGTCACTACCCCAAACCTCTTCGTCGCCGTTCGCGCGGTGACGGAACTACCGAAAGGAAATATCAATGGCCAACGTTGATGAGCTGCTCGAGACCTTCGCCGGCATGACCCTGCTGGAGCTGTCCGAGTTCGTGAAGGCGTTCGAGGACAAGTTCGAGGTCACCGCTGCCGCTCCGGTCGCCGTCGCCGTCGCCGGTGGCGCTGCTGCTCCGGCCGAGGCCGCCGAGGAGCAGGACGAGTTCGACGTCATCCTCGAGGGTGCCGGCGACAAGAAGATCCAGGTCATCAAGGTCGTGCGTGAGATCGTCTCCGGCCTGGGCCTGAAGGAAGCCAAGGACCTGGTCGAGGGTGCCCCGAAGCCGATCCTGGAGAAGGTCGCCAAGGACGCCGCCGAGGCCGCCAAGGCGAAGCTGGAAGAGGCCGGCGCCAAGGTTTCCGTCAAGTAAGACGGACCTGTGGCGGGGCACAGCCCCGTGCCGCGTTGATTGTGAAAAGGGTGGTTCCCATTGGGGGACCGCCCTTTTCGCGTATTGTGCCGTCGTGATTGGCGCGTAATCGATAATTCGATACGAATGTTGCTACCGACCAGTCAGGTCCCAGTGTCCGAGACGGTGTATATGCGATACAGTGACCGGACCTACTGTGATGCGCCACACCGCGCGAATTTTGTGGCCCGTAGTCACACGTAGTGCGCTCGTCGGAGAAAGTGGAGGTTGGCGTGGGCGTCGAGGTCAGAACCGAAGGCATCACGAAGTCGTTCGGTTCGCAGCGTATTTGGCAGGACGTCACGCTGACGCTGCCGCCGGGGGAAGTCAGCGCGTTGCTCGGCCCGTCCGGTACCGGTAAGTCGGTCTTCCTGAAGTCGTTGATCGGTCTGCTGCGCCCGGAGAAGGGCTCGATCTACATCGACGGCACCGACATCACCACCTGCTCGAACAAGGATCTCTACGAGATCCGCAAGCTGTTCGGTGTCCTGTTCCAGGACGGCGCGCTGTTCGGGTCGATGAACCTGTTCGACAACACGGCCTTCCCGTTGCGCGAGCACACCAAGAAGAGCGAATCCGAGATCAAGAAGATCGTCATGGAGAAGCTCGAGCTGACCGGTCTGCTCGGCGCCGAGGGCAAGCTGCCCGGTGAGATCTCCGGTGGTATGCGCAAGCGTGCCGGCCTGGCCCGTGCGCTGGTGCTGGACCCGCAGATCATCCTGGTCGACGAGCCGGACTCGGGTCTGGATCCGGTTCGCACCACCTATCTTTCGCAGCTGTTGATCGATATCAACGCGCAGATCGACGCGACGATCCTGATCGTCACGCACAACATCAACCTGGCCCGTAGCGTGCCGGACAACATCGGCATGCTGTTCCGCCGCAACCTGGTCATGTTCGGCCCGCGTGAGGTGCTGCTGACCTCGGAGGAGCCGGTGGTCAAGCAGTTCCTCAACGGCCGCATGCAGGGCCCGATCGGTATGTCCGAGGAGAAGGACGAAGCCCAGATGGCCCGCGAGCAGGCCATGTTCGACTCGGGTCACCACGCGGGTGGCGCGGAGGAGATCGAGGGCATCATCCCGCAGATGCGCGCCACGCCGGGCATGCCGATCCGTGGCGCCGTGCACCGGCGGCGCGAGCGGGTCCGTCAGATCATGCACACGCTGCCCCCGGCCGCTCAGGAAGCCATCCGAGAGTCCATGGCGGGGAACGGCGATGATTCCGATACACAGGTGATGCCCGCCTATCAAGGCGGGTACGACTCCACGGTTCGACAGAACCTGACTAACGGGTAACATACGCGGCGTGAATCCCACCCTGACACGACTGCGCACCCCGGTCGAGTCGGGACTTGCCCAGGCCGGCAACATATTCGCACTCTTCCTGGACGTGTTCCGGAAGACGTTCCGCCGGCCCTTCCAGTGGCGGGAGTTCATCGAACAGTCGTGGTTCATCGCGAGTGTCTCGATCCTCCCCGCCGCCCTGGTGGCAATCCCGTTCGGCGCCGTGGTGGCCCTGCAGACCGGCTCGCTCATCAAGCAGCTGGGGGCGGAGAACTTCACCGGCGCGACCAGTGTGCTGGCCACCGTGCAGCAGGCTGCACCGGTCGTCACCGCTCTGATCATCGCCGGCGCCGCCGGCTCGGCCGTGGCCGCCGATCTCGGCTCGCGCACCATTCGCGAGGAGATCGACGCCATGGAGGTCCTCGGCATCGATCCCATCCAGCGCCTCGTGGTTCCGCGTGTGCTGGGCATGATGCTGGTGGCCTTCCTGCTCAACGGCCTGGTCTCGGTCGTCGGCATCTGCGGCGGCTACTTCTTCAACGTCGGGCTGCAGGGCGGCACCCCGGGCGCGTACCTCGCGTCCTTCTCCGCCCTCGCACAGATCCCCGACCTGGTCATCGGCGAGATCAAGGCCCTGATCTTCGGCGTCGTGGCGGGCGTGATCGCCGCCTACAAGGGCCTGCATCCGAAGGGGGGACCGAAAGGAGTGGGTGACGCGGTGAACCAATCCGTGGTGATCACGTTTCTCGTTCTGTTCTTCCTGAATCTGATCCTCACCCTGATCTACCTTCAGGTCGTCCCCGCAAAGGGCGCGTGATCCATGGTTGTTTCGCAGCGCACCACCGTCTTCTCCCGGTCGGCGCGCCGGGTCAGACCCGTGCTCATGGCGCCGGTCGACCTGGTCGACAAGGCCGGCGATCAGATGTCGTTCTACTCCCGGGCGATCGGCGCGATCCCGAAGACGATCGTGCACTTCCGCAAGGAGGTCATGCGGCTGCTGGCCGAGGTGACCTTCGGATCGGGCGCCCTCGCGGTCATCGGCGGCACCATCGGCGTCATCGTGTTCATGTCGGCCTCGGTCGGTGTGGTCGTCGGCCTGCAGGGCTTCAAGGCCCTCGACGCCCTGGGCTCCGGTGTCCTCACCGGCTTCCTGACCGGGTACATCAATACCCGCGAGCTCGCGCCACTGGTTGCGGCACTGGCACTGTCGGCGACGGTCGGCTGTGGTTTCACCGCGCAGCTGGGCGCCATGCGGATCTCCGAGGAGATCGACGCGCTCGAGGTGATGGCGGTGCCGTCGGTGCCCTTCCTGGTGACCACGCGCGCCATCGCCGGCTTCCTCGCCGTGATTCCGCTGTACGTGGTCGGCCTGCTGGGCACCTACCTGGCCTCGCGGATGATCAGCATCTACTTCAACGGGCAGTCCAGTGGTTCCTATGACCACTACTTCAGTCTGTTCCTGCCACCGGAGGACGTGCTCTATTCCTTCGTGAAGGTGCTCATCTTCGCGTTCGTGATCATCCTGGTGCACTGCTACTACGGCTACAACGCCAGCGGCGGTCCCGCGGGCGTGGGTGTGGCCGTGGGCCGCGCGGTGCGCGCCGCCATCGTGCTGATCAACGTGCTCGACTTCTTCCTGTCCCTGGCGATCTGGGGCACGACCACGACGGTGCGGGTGGCCGGATGAGCGACCCGCAGCGCGTGCAGTTCTGGCGTTCCACCGAGAAACTGCGCAGCCGTACCCTCGGCGTGCTGTTCTTCGTGCTGGTGGCGCTGTTCCTGTGGACCACCATCGCCATCTACAACAAGCAGTTCGTGGACACCGTCCGGGTCAACCTGATCACCGACACCGTCGGAAACGCGCTGACCCGCAACGCGGATGTGAAGGTCCGCGGCGTCACCGTCGGCGAGCTGCGGTCGAGCTCCTACGACGGCAAGAACGTCACGCTGGATCTGGCCATCGATCCGGGCAAGGCCGACAGGATTCCGTCCAATGTGACCGCCCGCCTGCTGCCCAAGACGCTGTTCGGTGAGCGCTACATCGATCTGGTGTGGCCGGAGAGCCCGCAGGGCCATCTCACCGCGGGCGTGACCCTGCACCAGGACACCAGCGGCAACGCCGTCGAGGTGAGCCAGCTGCTGGACCACATCCTGCCGCTGCTGCAGGCGATTCCGCCGCAGTACCTGTCCTCCACGCTGGGCGCGCTGTCCAATGCGCTGCAGGGGCAGGGCGAGGAGCTGGGCAGGACCATCGACCGGCTCGACGACATCGTCACCCAGGTCAACGGTGAAATGCCGACGCTGCAACAGGATCTGAAGAGCCTGGCCGACGTGGCGACCACCTACGCCGATGCCGCGCCCGAGCTGGTGTCCGCGCTGGACAACCTGCGCACCACCAATGCCACCATCGTGCAGAAGCGTTCGCAGGTCGACACCCTGCTGGCGACGCTGACCCCGAGCGCCTCGACCACCGCCGACTTCCTGGTGGCCAACCGCGACAACATCATCGACGTGGCGGCGGACTCGCGGCCCGCGCTGGAGGCGCTGGCCAAGTACTCGCCCAGCTACAGCTGCGCGCTGGCCGGTTTCGCGGAGCTGAAGCCGCGCATCGACCAGATCTTCGGCAAGGGCACCAACCTGCCGGGCTCGCGCGTGACCATCCAGATCGTGAATCCGCGCGGCCGCTACGTGCCCAACCAGGACGAGCCGCGCTGGTTCGATCCGCGTGGGCCGCTGTGTGTTCCGATGTACCCGCCGTTCACCGACCCGGGCCAGTACACCGACGGTTCCGCCAATGACGGTTCCTACCAGCCGCCGAGCCGTAATCCGGGTGACCAGAACATCGGCCGCATGCCGGAGCCGCAGTACAAGGTGTACGGCCCGCAGGCGCCGACCACCGCCTACTCGCCGCAGGAGGCACAGGCCCTGGGCGCGATCTACGGTGCGGCACACGGAGTTTCGCCCGAACAGGTGCCCACCTGGGTGACCAAGATCGCCGCCCCGGCCTTCCGCGGCAGTGAGGTGAGCGTCAAGTGAAGGATCTGCTGCGCGGCCTCGGGCCGACGCTGACCAAATTGATCGCCTTCATTCTCGTCACGGTCTTCCTGACGGGTGTGCTGGCGCTGACCATCGCCAACTACGGTGGCGGCGGTACCAAGTTCAATGCCCGGTTCACCGATGTGACCTCCCTGAACAAGGGCGACGAGGTGCGCGTGGCCGGTGTCCGGGTGGGCAAGGTGACCAATGTGTCCATCGTGGACAAGCGCCTGGCCAATGTGGAATTCGAACTGACCGACCGGGATTGGCTGCCCGCCTCCACCACCGCGACCATCAAGTACCGGAACCTGGTGGGCCAGCGCTACATTGCGCTGGAGCAGGGCACCGGGCAGCAGGGCCGCAAGATGAACAAGGGCTCGACCATCCCGCTGGAGCGCACCAAGCCGGCGGTCAACCTGACCGAGCTGTTCAACGGCTTCCGGCCGCTGTTCCAGACGCTCACCCCCGAGGACGTCAACAAGCTGTCGTCCGAGATCATCCAGGTCTTCCAGGGCGAATCCGGCACCATCGCGGACCTGGTGGCCAACACCGCCTCGCTCACCAACAAGGTGGCCGACAAGGACGCCGTGATCGGTGAGCTGATCAAGAACCTGAATGCCGTGCTGGACAGCATCAATTCGCGCGGCGACCAGCTCGACCAGCTGATCGTCAATACCGAGGCGCTGGTCACCGGGCTGAACGCCGATCGCGGCACCATCGGCTCGGCGGTCACCTCGCTCGGCAACCTGGCCTCGGCCACCGCCGACCTGCTGGTCCCGGTGCGGCCGAACCTGCAGGGCGCCATCGCCGGTCTGAATCAGCTCACCGGCACTCTCAACGACCGCAAGGACGAGGTCGACGAGGGCCTGACCAACCTGCCCATCAAGATGGAGAAGCTCGGTCGCGCGGCGTCCTACGGCTCCTGGTTCCAGTTCTATCTGTGCGGCATCGACATCGTCGCCGGACCGGGTACCAAGGACGCGCCGCAGTTGAACTTCCCGCCCGCACTGCAGAACATGCCGACTGTGAACCAGCCGATCTACACGAATCCGGCCCCGCGCTGCCATGGGAAGGGAGGCCGCTGATGGACGACCGCGCTGTATTGGGCAAGCGCAGTCCGGCGTTCATGGGTGGGCTGGGCCTGATCCTGGTGCTGCTGGTGACCCTGTCCGCGTTCAACCTCGACAAACTGCCGATCATCGGCGCCGGCATCAAGTACACCGCCGAGTTCTCCGAGGCCGCGGGCCTGAAGAAGGGCAACGAGGTGCGCATCGCCGGCGTCAAGGTCGGCGCGGTGTCCGATGTCCGCCTCGACGGCGACAAGGTGCTGGTGGACTTCCGCACCCAGGACGCCTGGATCGGGGACGAGTCCACCGCCTCGATCCAGATCAAGACCCTGCTCGGGCAGAAGTACCTGGCGCTGGATCCCAAGGGCACCAAGGTCCTGAACCCCTCGGACCGGATCCCGCTCTCGCGCACCGTGTCTCCCTACGACGTGGTGGACGCGTTCAGCGACGCCGCCAAGAACATCGAGCAGACCGACACCGCGCAGCTGGCGAAGAGCTTCACCGTGCTGTCGGACGCCTTCTCGGCCACCCCGCCGGAACTGCGCAGCTCCATCGACGGCGTCGCCCGGCTCTCGGAGACGCTGGCCAAGCGTGACGATCAGCTCAAGAAGCTGTTCGCGGCCACCAAGACCACCACCAAGGTGCTGGCCGACCGCAACCAGGAGTTCGAGCGGCTCATCTCCAACGGCGGCGAGCTGCTGGCCGAGCTGAACGTGCGCCAGCAGGCCATCCACCAGCTGCTCACCGGCGCGAAAACCGTTGCGGCGGAACTGACCGCGCTGGTCAAGGACAACGAGGCCCAGATCGGCCCGGCGCTGACCAACCTCAACAAGACCATCGACCTGCTCAACGACCACCAGGCCGACCTGTCCAAGACCCTCACGCTGGCCGCGCCCTTCTACGGGCTCTACTCCAACGTGCTGGGCAACGGCCGCTGGTTCGACGCGGTCATCACGAACCTGATTCCGCCCGCGCTGCCGGACATCCCGGGTGACCGCCAGCCGATCCGAAAGATGGGAGGTTAACTCGTGGCGAGCAACCCGCTGACCGCCCTGCGTGGCACCAGCACCAAGAGCAAGATCATCGCCGGAGTGACCGTCCTGGCGGTGGTGCTCGCGGGCGTCGCGTGGTGGAGCTTCGATCGGCTCAACACCACCACCATCACCGCGTACTTCGACAAGTCCATCGGCATTTACAAGGGTTCCGACGTGCGCGTCCTGGGCGTGCCGGTGGGCCGGGTGGATTCGGTGGACCCGCAGGGCGACGTGGTCAAGGTCGTCATGAAGGTCGACCGCAGCTACGACATCCCCGCCGACGCCAAGGCCGCCCAGATCACCCCCTCGGTGGTGTCGGACCGGTACATCCAGCTCGCGCCCGCCTACAAGGGCGGACCGAAGATGGCCCGCAACGCCACCATTCCGAAGGATCGCACCGCGACCCCGGTCGAGGTGGACCGGCTCTACAACAGCATCACCGAACTGTCGAAGGCACTCGGCCCGGAGGGCGCGAACAAGCCCGACGGCGCCACCGGTGAAGGCGCACTGAACCAGCTGGTGCGCACCGGCGCGGCGAACCTCGCCGGCAACGGCGACGCGCTGGGCAACAGCTTCACCCAGCTGTCCAAGGCCGCGCACGTGCTCTCCGATTCGCGCACCGACATTTTCGACACGGTCAAGAACCTGCAGACCTTCGTGCAGACGCTGGCCGACAACGACGCGCAGGTGCGGACCTTCAACACCCAGCTGGCCTCGCTGGCCGGGTTCCTGTCCGACGAGCGCCAGACCCTCGGCCAGGCGCTGAACCTGTTGTCGGTCGCGCTCGGCGACGTGGCCCGGTTCATCGACAACAACCGGGACCTGGTGCAGTCCAACGCCGATGCGCTGACCAAGCTCACCCAGACCCTCGCCGACCAGCGCGACGATCTGGCCAAGGCGCTGCCGCTCATCCCGACCGCGCTGAGCAACCTGATCAACGTGCACAACGGTGAGACCGGCACTCTCGACATGCGTCCCAACTTCACCGACCTGCAGGATCCGTTCGGCGTCATCTGCAAGATGCTGGACCTGGGCAAGCTGCGTCCCGGCGACCCCAAGTTCGACGCCATCTCGCGTCAGCTGCAGCCGATCCTGAACAACTGCAAGATGATCACCGATCAGCTCACCGCGGGCGTGAAGACACCGTCGCTGGTGTTGCCCTTCGGCATCCTCAGCGGCGAGAACGAGCAGCACAACACGGTCCCCGGCACCGTCCCCGGCACTCCGTCCGACCAGCTGCCGCCGTCGCAGCAGGAAGGTGGGCAGCGATGAGCGCCAACCGGATTCGCGGCGGCCGGGTCCGGCGCACCGCCCTCCTTGCCACCTCGCTGGGCGCGGTGACGCTGATGGCGGCCGGCTGCGGCGCGGACAGCATTCCGCTGCCCGGCGGCCCGAGCATCGGTAAGCACCCGCTGCACCTCGACATCCGCTTCTCCGACGTGCTGGACCTGGTCCCGCAGTCGTCGGTGAAGGTGGACGGTGTCGCGGTGGGCCGGGTCGACAAGATCCGCATCGCCCCCGACAACGACTGGGAAGCCAGCGTGCAGGTGCTCGTCGACGACAGCGTGAACCTGCCCGCCAATGCCCACGCCGAGGTCAAGCAGACCAACCTGCTGGGTGAGAAGTACATCGAACTGTCCGCTCCCGCAAAGGATGCCGATTCCGCGCGGCTGAAGGACGGCGCCAAGATCCCGGTCGAGAACACCCGCACCGCCACCGAGGTGGAGCAGGTGCTGGGCGCGCTGTCGCTGCTGCTCAATGGCGGCGGGGTGGCGCAGCTGCAGCCGATCGTGGTGGAGCTCAACAAGACTCTGGGCGGCCGCGAAGGCAAGGTCCGGGACCTGCTGAGCCAGGCCAACACCCTGATCAAGGGCCTCGACGACCAGGTCGACAACATCACCCGCGCGCTGGACAGCCTCGACACGCTGACCAGCCGGGTGGGGCAGCAGACCACCCAGATCTCCAAGATCCTCGACGAGCTGCCCGGCGGCATCAAGATCCTCAACGAGCAACGGCCACAGCTGATTCAGCTGCTGGGCCAGCTGGATCGGGTGGGGCAGGCCGGATTCGACGTGCTGAACAAGTCCAAGGACAACCTGATCACCGACCTGTCCTCGCTGCGGCCCACGCTGCAGGCGCTGGGCTCGTCCGCGGGTGACCTGGTGACCGCGTTCCCGCTCATCCCGACCTACCCGTTCCCGGACGAGGCCATCAAGTCCGCGTTCGGCGGCCAGGTCAACACCTGGCTCTCGGTGGACCTGCAGATCGGCACCCTGCTGTCGAATCTCGGTGTGGGCAAACAAGATCCGCAGTACCTGCCGCCCGCGGGCCGCCAGGTCAACGTGGATCCGACCAACCCGTACTACAACGGCAACGGGCCGCGCGGCGGCTGGCCGACCGTCTCGCTGCTGCCGCTGCCGCCCACCGTGGCGCGGCCGATCGGGCAGCCGGGACCGACCGATCCGCTGGGATCGATTCTCGAGCAGCTGGGAGTGGGTGGTCCGCGATGACTCGTCTGGTGCGTAATCAGCTGATCGCCTTCGCGGTCATCGCGGTGCTCGGCGTCGTGTTCGTCGGCGCCAAGTACGTCCGTTTGGACAATATGCTCGGCTTCGGGCTGTACAAGGTGAAGGTGGAGGCCGCTGAAACCGGCAACCTGTCCAAGGGCGCGGAGGTCACCTACCGCGGTGTCCCCGTGGGCCGGGTCGGCGACCTCGACGTCACCCCCGACGGCGTGCTCATCACCCTGGAGATGAACTCCGGCAAGCCCAAGGTCCCCGCCAATGCCAAGGCGGTGGTGGCCGACCGCTCCGCCATCGGTGAGCAGTACGTGGACCTGCAGCCCACCAGCGACGGCGGGCCGTACCTGAAGGACGGCTCGGTCATCGTCGGCGCGCAGCTGCCCGTCCACGTCGAGGAGCTGCTCTCCAGCGTGGACCACTTCGCCGGCACCACCGACCTGAAGGCGCTGTCCACCACCATCACCGAGCTGGGCAAGGCGTTCGACGGCAAGGGCGACGACCTCAAGATCCTGGTCGACTCGCTCAACAAGTTCAGCGCCACCGCCAGCGGTGACAACCTGCAGCAGACCCTGGCCCTGATCCGCTCGGCCCGCACCGTACTGGGCACCCAGGCCGAGCAGTCCCCGGCGATCCTGCAGTTCAGCGACGGCCTCGACAAGCTCACCGCGCAGCTGAAGTCCAACGACCCGGATATCCGCCGCCTCATCGGCACCGGCACCGACGCGGGCTCCGCGATCCAGCACCTGCTGCAGGAGAGCGGCCCGGCCCTGACCAAGGACCTCACCAACCTGCGCACCCTGCTGCTGGCCATCTCGCCGAAGTTCTACGCCCTCGGCCCGGTGCTGCAGATGCTGCCGCTGCTGCCGCTGGGCGGCTCGTCCACCGCACCCGGTGACGGCACCACCCACTTCGGCCTGGTGCTGGAGACCAACAACCCGCCCGCCTGCACGGTGGGATACGAAGGCACACAACGGATTCTGGACCAGATGAAGGCCCAGAACCCCAACTTCGACGACACCCGCGACGACTTCCCGCTCAATACCCAAGCCGGGTGCACGGTGCCGCAGGGCAGCGAGACCGACGTCCGCGGCGCGAGTCGCGCGGAGCTGGCCGACCCCAGCGTCGGGCAGCCTTGGGACGACAAGCCGAAGTACGACCCGGACAAGCTCAACCTGAACCCGGTGGCCACCCAGCTGGCCACGCTCATGGGCGTCACGCCCAAGCACTGACCGAGCTGCCCGGCACGCTCCGGGCAGCGAGATGGCACACAGTCCCGACCAGGGCGCGAAGAGAGGAAAGTATGGTGGCGGCGTGAGTCAGCACAAGGACAGCGAATCGGGGGCGAACCTCGAGAAGCCGGCAACCCCGCCGGTTCCCGAAACAACCCCGGACGCGTCCTTGGCGGACGTCGCGCCGGAGCCGGCGGCATCCGAGACGGAGTCGGCCGAGTCGGCCGCCGTGCCGGAGTCGGCCGAATCCACCGCCGAGCCGGCCACCGTGCCGGACGAGCCCACTGCGCCGGACGAACCTACTGAGCCGGCCGCCGTGCCGGGCGAGCCCGCTGATCAGGTCGCCGAGCTGCCGCCGCCGCCCGGCGCAGCCGGCTCGGACCCGCGGAAGCTCGTGACCGTCGGCGCGGCCGCGCTGCTGGTGGTGTCGGTGATCGCCGCCGCCGTGGTCGGATTCATCTGGTTCGGTGACGCCAAGGACAGCTCCCGGGCCGATGCCCGCGACGCCGTCCTGACCGACGCCCGCCAGGCCGCCGTCAACCTCATGTCCATCAACCCGGACGACATCGACGGGTCGCTGGCGAACATCCGGTCATCCATGACCGGCGAGCTGCTCAAGCAGCAGGAGGACGGGCAGGACCAGCTCAAGCAGACCGTCCAGGACTCCAAGACCCGCATCGGGGCCGCCGTCGAGGGCATCACGGTCACCGCGCTCAACAGCGAGCTCGACCATGCCTCCGCCTTCGCGGTCCTGAAGATCACCCGCAGCTGGCCCGGTGGCCAGCCCGCGTCCTTCCGCCAGCTGTGGACCCTCGACCTGGTCAAGGTCGGCAGCACCTGGAAGGCCGAGAAGGCACAGAACCTCGGCGAGCCGGTGCCCCTGGGCTCGGCCGCGCCGCAGCAGGACGCGCCCCAGCAGCCGACTTCGACCCAGCCCACCCCCAAGCCGGGCAACTAGGAGGGAGTGACCATGGCCAACCGGAAACGACCCGTCAACCGCGTCACCCCGCGCCGCCCGGCCGCCCAGCGCGGCACCGCGTCGCGCACCACCGCCGCCGACGTCCAGGCCGGGAGCACCGAGCGGAAGACCACGAGCGCCCGGTCCACCTCCGAGCGTTCGGATCGGACCGCGTCGCGCACCACCCCGCCGCGCGGTCCGGGTCTGTCCAAAGACAGTGCCCCGCAACAGTATTCCAAGCCGACCGGCCAGGGCGGATTTTGGCGTAACTGGGGTGTCGCCACGGTGTGCGCAGCGCTCTCCGCGCTACTGCTGGCCTTCGCGATCACCGGTGCCGTGCACCACTGGGTGAGCAAGCCCGATTCGGACTCGGGCAATCTGGCCTACGTCGACAACAAGGCCACCGACGAGGTGAAGGCCGCCGGCGACCACGCGCTGACCACGCTCTACGGCTACAAGGCCGCCGAGATCGACAAGTGGAAGGCCTCGGTCAACTCGGTGCTCACCGACAAGATGCAGAAGGACTTCGCCAAGTACGTCGACACCACGGTCGAGACCATCAAGCAGACCCAGACCGACACCGACGTCAAAACCGATCCGATCGGCGTGACCCTTCTCACGGGCGACCGTGCCGAGCTCCTGGTCAATCTGAACATCTCCGCGGTCAAGGACGGCAAGCCCGAACCCCTCGCCTCGGGTCCGATCGTGCTGCGCATGCAGAAGGTCGGCGGTCACTGGCTGGCCGCCGAGATCACCGACAAGTAAGCGCCTCCCCGCCGTCGCATGCCGGTGTCTTTCCGGCATCGCACGACGTCGGAAGGTGATCTTGTAGGGGGACAGGCGATCTCGCGATTTGTCAACTCGGGCCGCCACTTGACGAGTTTCGTCCGACCCGTCACGCTATTCACAACAGCGGCGGCTGTCACAGGGGACAGAACGCCGGCGAGGGCCTTGCGAACGCAGCCAGCGGACTTGCGGCCCGGCCGGAAAACCGTGTGGAGACCGTCACTCGACTGTGGTGATATCGGCGTTCTGATCGCCGGATATCGACATGGACACACCGGGGCGAAGTTGCCGCCCACGGATCGCCACGGGTGGTACTTTGACACCCCCGTAGGTTTGGGTGTAGTTTTGGACGTTGCGCTGGCTGCCTCCTGTCCATACCTTGATCGCATCACGAAAGTTCCACCTTCCGGTGTTACTTCCGCTGTTTGCTGTTCGGGTTTCGTTCGGGTCGTAACCAGCGGAATTCGTAGCAGACAAGCGACGGTCGCGGACCACCACGCGACGCGCGTGAGGTGCTGGAAGGACGCATCTTGGCAGTCTCCACCCAGACCAAGGCCGGTATCCCCGGAGCCCCGAAGCGGGTGTCTTTCGCGAAGATTCGTGAGCCCCTGGAGGTTCCCGGACTTCTCGATCTACAAACCGAATCGTTCGCCTGGCTGGTCGGTTCAGCAGACTGGCGTGAGCGTGCCATCGCGCGCGGCGACGTCACAAATCCCGTCGGGGGCCTCGAGGAGGTGCTCGAGGAGCTGTCTCCGATCGAGGACTTCTCCGGCTCCATGTCGCTGTCCTTCTCCGACCCACGCTTCGAAGAGGTCAAGGCCTCCATCGAGGAGTGCAAGGACAAGGACATGACCTACGCGGCGCCGCTGTTCGTGACCGCGGAGTTCATCAACAACAACACCGGTGAGATCAAGTCTCAGACGGTCTTCATGGGTGACTTCCCGATGATGACCGACAAGGGCACGTTCATCATCAACGGCACCGAGCGCGTCGTCGTGTCGCAGCTGGTCCGTTCCCCGGGTGTGTACTTCGACGAGTCGATCGACAAGTCCACCGAGAAGACGCTGCACTCCGTGCGCGTCATCCCGTCGCGCGGCGCGTGGCTGGAGTTCGATGTGGACAAGCGCGACACCGTCGGCGTCCGCATCGACCGCAAGCGCCGTCAGCCGGTCACCGTGCTGCTCAAGGCGCTGGGTATGACGACCGAGGAGATCACCGAGCGCTTCGGCTTCTCCGAGATCATGATGTCCACCCTCGAGAAGGACTCCACCCCGGGTCAGGACGAGGCGCTGCTCGACATCTACCGCAAGCTGCGTCCGGGCGAGCCGCCGACCAAGGAGTCCGCGCAGACCCTGCTGGAGAACCTGTTCTTCAAGGAGAAGCGCTACGACCTGGCTCGCGTCGGTCGCTACAAGATCAACAAGAAGCTCGGCCTGAACCTGGACAAGCCGGTCACCGGGTCGACGCTGACCAAGGAAGACATCGTCGCGACGATCGAGTACCTGGTCCGCCTGCACCAGGGCGATCGCCTGATGACGGCCCCCGGCGGCTCCGAGGTCCCGGTCGACGTCGACGACATCGACCACTTCGGCAACCGTCGTCTGCGGACGGTTGGCGAGCTGATCCAGAACCAGATCCGCGTCGGTCTGTCCCGCATGGAGCGCGTCGTGCGTGAGCGCATGACCACCCAGGACGTCGAGGCGATCACCCCGCAGACCCTGATCAACATCCGCCCGGTCGTGGCGGCGATCAAGGAGTTCTTCGGCACCTCGCAGCTGTCGCAGTTCATGGACCAGAACAACCCGCTGTCGGGTCTGACCCACAAGCGTCGTCTGTCGGCGCTGGGCCCGGGTGGTCTGTCCCGTGAGCGTGCAGGCCTGGAAGTTCGTGACGTCCACCCGTCGCACTACGGCCGCATGTGCCCGATCGAGACCCCGGAAGGCCCGAACATCGGCCTGATCGGCTCGCTGTCGGTGTACGCGCGGGTCAACCCGTTCGGTTTCATCGAGACCCCGTACCGCAAGGTCGTGAACGGCCGGGTCACCGATGAGGTCAAGTACCTGACCGCCGACGAGGAGGACCGCCACGTTCGTGCGCAGGCCAACTCTCCGGTCGACGCCGACGGCAACTTCCTCGACGACAAGGTGCTCGCGCGCCGCGGCAACGAGGAGATGGAGTACGTCGCGCCGACCGAGGTGACCTTCATGGACGTCTCGCCGCGCCAGATGGTGTCGGTCGCGACCGCCATGATTCCGTTCCTCGAGCACGATGACGCCAACCGTGCCCTCATGGGCGCGAACATGCAGCGTCAGGCCGTGCCGCTGATCCGTTCCGAGTCGCCGCTGGTCGGCACCGGCATGGAGCTGCGCGCCGCCGTCGACGCCGGCGACGTGGTCGTGAACCAGAAGGCCGGTGTGGTGGAGGAGGTTTCGGCCGACTTCATCACCGTCATGCACGACGACGGCACTCGCCGTTCGTACCGGCTGCGTAAGTTCGAGCGTTCG
>NZ_JBHZCS010000082.1:0-43048 GCF_042755705.1 Nocardia sp. NPDC059154 | reverse complement strand
CGACCGTCATCTCGAACGGCCCACCCGGCCCGGTCAGCTTCCCGGCCACCTGCGCGGCCAGAGCCTGCAGATCAACAGCGTTGGTCATGAATCAAATCCTCGAATCCGTTGGGTAGCAGCGTCATCCGAGCGTCTTGTGCGGGACGCCGACGATCAGTCCGCCGTCGATGACGTGCTCCGCGCCGGTCGTGTAGCTGGATTCGTCGCTGGCCAGGTAGACGACGAGATTGGCGACCTCGTCGGCGGTGGCGGCGCGGCCGAGCGGGATCTGCAGGAAGTCCTCGGGGATGCCCTCGGTCATCGGTGTGCGCACCATGCCGGGGTGGACCGAGTTCACGCGAATGTTGTGCTGCGCCAGCTCGAGTGCGGCCGATTTGGTCAATCCACGGACCGCGAACTTGGTGGCGGTGTAGCCATGCAGTCCGACGCTGCCGCGCAGGCCCTCGACCGACGAGATATTGACGATCGACCCGATGCCGGCATTCATCATCGCCGTGGCCGCGGCCTGGATGCCGAGGAAGGTACCGGTCAGATTGATGTCGACGATCTGCTGCCAGGCCGCCAGTTCGAAGTCGACGATGGTGTTGCCGTTGACGATTCCGGCATTGTTCACCAGGACGGTCAGCGAACCGAACTCCTCGACGGCGACACTCACGGCCCGCTTCCAGTGCTCGGGGTCGGTCACGTCCAGGTGGACGAAGCGAGCCGCCGGACCCAATTCGGCAACCAGCGCCCTGCCTTCGGTCTCGAGCAGGTCGCCGACCACCACGCCGGCTCCGTGCTCGACCAGAGCACGGGCATGCGCCGCGCCCATGCCACGCGCGCCTCCGCTGACAAGGGCCACCTTGCCCGCGACTCGCTTGTTCATGCTCGGGCTTTCCATTGAGAGCTTCTCGGTCATGAGGGCAGCTAAGCATGTCTTCAATCACTGTTTCAATCATTGATTGAAACAGTGGAATGAGGTATGGCCCTGAAACTGCTGACGGCTCACCGGCGCCGCCAGCCGTCGATAAGCGGTCGCCTGCGGCCGCGGGAGGGAAGACCTCGGCGGCGTGGAGCCGTCGCCGTCGCTCACCCCTCGTGAGCGACGGATTGCTCCGCGAGCCGGGCCAGTCGATCGAGGTCGCCGTGCAAGGCCGCCCGGCGGCCGTGGTGCGCCGGGGGGTGACGATCCAGACGACCAGCGATTGCAGGCCGTTCGCTGACCGTCCCGTCATCGCCGATCAATGCCGTCGGAGAGGGGAGCTTCCGGCGTGTCGCCCAGGACAACGTGGGCACACATGACTGGAGTGCATCTGTTTCAAAAATTTTGGTCGAGAGACCAATCGGTTGCGGCGTCGGCGTCGAATCATAATGGACAGTCGCTTTTGAAGTAGGGATGTCCGGCATGGCCTCAGTCGAAGCTGCAACGGAGCAGACGGTGGTGCGCGGGGTTGCGTCGGCGGAGGGACCGCCGGGGAAGGTGGCTTGCCGGTCGGTACAGCGGCGTCTGCGACGGGGTGTGGTCGACGCTGGGGTCGTTGACGTACTGGACCGTTCGTCGAGGAGTCGGGGGTGATAGCGGGGTCGGGGATGTTGCCATCGTGTACCGGTCGACGGTCGAGCGGCGGTCGAAGGTGCCGCAACTGGTGGCCGGAAATTAGCCGTCGGCGTAATGCGCCCCGAATCGGTCGGCATCGGCTGTAATGATCTTGGCGGCGGACTCGACGTATTCAGCACTATGCGGGTGTTGGAAATCGTCCCCGCCCTGGCCTCGTTCGTGGTCCCCGGACCGGCGCGCGACAGCGTATCCGCCGGTCCTCGGGCGTTTTGAGTTCCTGAAATGAACAACATTTTGCGGAGGTCGAAATGCGCCAATCGAAGAGTGGCAGCGAAGGCAATCCCGACCGTTCCAAATCGTTGCCAACCGGCACATTTCAATCCTCCAGTCAATCCTCCAGGCACACACATTCGGGTAACAGTTCCAGCACGCCCAGCAGTAATGCATCGCCGGCCGATATTCTCCCGCTGACGTCGGCGCAGCGGGGAATCTGGTTTGCGCAGCATCTCGCGGAATCCACGCCGATATCTGTCGCCCAATACGTCGAGATCGTCGGCGAGTTGGATGCGGAACTACTTGCCGAGGCATGCAGAACCGCCGGTCGGGAGTTCGGATCGGGACATATGCGCCTGATCGAGGTCGACGGAGAGCCCTGCCAGTTCGTCGACGAGGAAAATGGCGGCCCGGCGTCGGTCATGGACCTGCGCCGGCACGTCGATCCCGTTGCGACTGCGCACAGAATGATGGTCGAGGATTATTCCGCCCCACTGGACCTGCTGAACGACCACCTCATGACGAGCATCGTGTTCCAGGTCGGTGAGGACCATTACCTGTGGTATCAGCGCGCACACCACATCGCGCTCGACGGATTCGCCGCGGTAACAATGCTGCATCGGATGACCGAGCTGTACAACGCTTGGGTGAAGTCCGAGGAGGCGGCGCCGTGCCAGGCACAGGACCTGCGGGAAGTCGTCGAGCAAGATCTGGCGTACCGCGATTCGACGCGTCTCGACAATGACCGCAAACACTGGATGGAGCACCTGGCGGGCGCGCCTCCCGTCGTCAGCCTGGCCGACCGCGTGAGCAAACCCACCATTCATCCCACGCTGGTCAGCACAGAGCTGGCGGACGACACCGCGCAGCTACTCGAAAACGTCGCGCTCGAGCACGAGTCGAGCGTGACTCCGATCATCGTCGCGGCGTTCGCGGCTTATCTCGCGCGGATGACCGGAAGCGATGAAGTATTGCTGAGCCTGCCCGTGTCGGGGCGGCACTCTGCGGTGCTGCGCCGTTCCGGGGGGATGGTGGCAAATGTGGTCCCGCTGCGAGTACAGGTCGCCGGCCAAAGCGTCGGTGAACTGATCGCCGCGGTGAAAAGCGAGTTGACCAGTGCACTCCGGCGGCAGCGCTACCGCCAAGAGGACATATTCCATGACATGGGGATTGCGCGCGACGAGGCGGCATCATTCGGGCCGGCCGTGAACCTCATGATGGTCGAGAACGAGGTTGTACTGGGCAACACGACAGGCCGCCTGCACGTCCTCACCTCAGGACCTACCGCCGACCTCTTCGTCAATATCTACCCGGGCGCGGGCAGAGAGAGCACCCATATCGACTTCCAGGGGAATCCGAATTCGTACAGCCCTGAAGAGCTCACTGATCACCATCGACGGTTCCGCATGTTCATGCACGAATTCCTCGCAGGCGGACCGGAATGCAAGGTCAGCAGACTGCCGCTACTCGAAATTCAGGAACGCTCTGCGCTACTACCTGTGCGAGGGCCCAGCGCGGTCGAAACACGGCTGCTCCCAGAGATTCTCACCGAGAGCGCGCGCCGGAACAGTAGCGGGTGCGCGATCGTCTCGGGCGGCAAGACGATGACGTACGGCGAGCTGGACACCAGATCCTCGCAGCTGGCCCGGCATCTGATCGCTCTGGGGTGTGGTCCGGACACAGCGGTGGCGATCATGCTGCGACGCTCGGTCGAATCGGTCGTGGCGACATGGGCGGTCGCGAAGAGCGGGGCGGCGTTCGTCCAGCTGGCCCCCGAGTACCCGTCGAAGCGGATAGACCACATGGTTGCCGACAGCGGCGCGACCGTGGCGATCACGGTCGACGCCCTGCGCGAGCGGCTCCCGCGGGGGATCCACCATGTGATTCTCGACGACCCCGCAACCCTGGCCGAATGCGACACCGCGAGCGGGCCGATTTCCGATGAGGACCGCATCCGCCCATTACGACCGTCCAACGTCGCCTATACGACCTACACCTCGGGATCCACCGGAGCGCCGAAAGGCGTCCAGGTCACCCACACCGGCCTCGCGAATCTCGTTGCCGATCGCGCCGCCACGTACGGCATCGACACGAAATCCCGTGTGTCCTATGCCCTCTCGCCCAGTTTCGACGCCTCCCTGGAACAGTTTCTGACCTGCTTCGCGAACGGATCCACATTGGTGATCGTGCCGCCCGAGGTGACCGGCGGTGAGTCGCTCACGCAACTGCTGGCCGATGAGCACGTGACCCACCTGACGCTGACGCCCACCATGCTGGCCACGGTCGACCCGCAGCTGCCGACCGACGTGCAGGTGGTCGTGGTCGGGGGCGACGTATGCCCACCACACCTCGTCGAACGGTGGACCCTGTCGGCGTCCATGTACAACGAATACGGTCCCACCGAATCCACCGTGACCGCCGCCGGCGCCATGCTGAGACCCGGCCACGCCCACACGGTCGGTGGCCCCATCCGTGGCGTCTCGGCCATGGTGCTGGACCGGACGCTGCAGCCGGTGCCCAGGGGCACCGCGGGCGAGTTGTACCTCGCCGGGCCGGGATTGGCCCGGGGATACAGCCATCTCTTCGTCGAAACCGCCGCCCGGTTCGTCGCCGATCCGTACGGCGGCACCGGCGCGCGCATGTACCGTACCGGCGACATCGCGCGCTGGACCGGCGAGAACGGCGAGACGACGCTGGAGTTGATGGGCCGCAGCGACTTCCAGATCAAGATCCGCGGATACCGGATCGAGCCGGGTGAAGTCGACGCCGCGCTCACCACACACGACGACGTGGATCTGTGCGTCACGGTGCCGGTGCAGAACAACGTCGGCACGACCGTGCTGGCGTCCTATGTCGTCCCGGTCAGCGGCCGTCGGATCGATCCGGTCGAAATCCTGCGCTTCGCTCGCGATTCGCTACCGCCGCACATGGTCCCGGCGGTGGTCCTGCCGTTGGACAGCCTCCCGGTGAACGCCTTCGGCAAGCTCGATCGCCGCGCTCTGCCGAAGCCCGAATTCGGGACCGCGCCGGTCGGGCGGGCACCGGCCACGGCCCGGGAAAAGACGATCGCACGGTTGTTCACCGAGGTGCTCGGCGTGCCCCGGGTCGGGGCGGACGACAGCTTCTTCGCCCTCGGCGGTGACAGCATTCTGTCGATCCGGCTGGTGGCGGGGGCCAAGGCCGAAGGCCTGAGCTTCTCCACACAGGACGTGTTCGTGCACAAGACCGTTGCGGGCCTGGCGGCCACGGCGACGGAAGTCGGCGATACTCCCGGCTTGGCCGAGTTGCCCGGTGGCGGCGTCGGACCGATGCCGTTGTCGCCGATCATGCACGCCATGCTCGATCGGGGTCATTACGACCGATTTGCGCAGGCCGCGCTGGTGCAGCTGCCCGAGGGGGTCGATCGAGCGGGTCTGGTGCGCGCGCTGGGATTCCTGCTGGACCGCCACGACATGCTGCGCGCGGTATTGCGCGGTGGCGATTCGGCCGATCGGTTCGTCGAGGTACTCGATCGGGAAGCGGTCGACCCGGAGGCCGCGCTCGTCGAAGTCCGGATCGATCGACGTGACGCCGCCGAAGTCGACCGGCACCTGAACCGAGCCGCGGATCGATTGGACCCGGGCAACGGTGCGCTCGTGCAGGCCGTCTGGATTCAGGATCGCAGCGGCTCGGGGCCCGACCTGATGTGGCTGGTGATCCACCATCTCGCCGTCGACGCGGTGTCGTGGCGCATCATCCTCACCGACCTCGCGCAGGCCTGGGCGCAGGTCTCCGCCGGCGGCGAGCCGCATTTCGGCCCGCTCACCACCTCGTTTCGGCGGTGGGCGCACGGCTTGGTCGAGCAGGCGCCGGGCAGGCGGGCGGCGGAGCTCGACCTGTGGAAAGACGTCCTCGAGCGCGGCGATCAGCTACTCGGATCGCGTCGTCTGATCCCGGACCGTGACATCGGGGCCACGGCGGGCCGGGTCGATCAGCGTATCCCGGCAGCGGTTGCCGAGGCGGTGCTCACCACCATTCCGGACCGCTTCCACTGCAGTGCCAACGATCCGCTGGTGGCGGCTCTGGTGCTCGCCCTCGGTGAGTGGCGGCGCAGGCGTGGTACCGCCGAGGCGGCCGGAGAGTTGATCTCGTTGGAAGGACACGGCCGCGAGGAGTCGGCCGTACCCGGCGCCGATCCGAGCGCCACCGTCGGCTGGTTCACCACCCGCTTCCCGGTCCGGATCGACTGGGAGAACGTCGATCTCGATGATGCGCTGGCCGGCGGCGTGAGTGCGGGACTGGCGATAAGGCAGGTGAAGGAGCAGCTGCGCGCGGTGCCCGGCAACGGCATCGGCTATCAGGTACTGCGTCATCTCGATTCCCAGGCGCGCGCCGAGCTCGCAGACCTGCCCGAACCTCAGGTCAGCTTCAACTACCTCGGGCGGGTGGGTTCCGGTGAACGCTCGGGGCCCTGGGCACCCACCACCGAATTCACCGCACTGACCGCGACGAGCGATCCGGCGATGGCGCTGCCGGCCGTGCTCGATATCAATGCGATCGCCGAAGGTGGCCACGACGGGCTCGAACTGGCCGCGACCTGGGAGTTCGCCTCACAGGTGTTGACGGGTGAGGAGGTCGACGAGCTCGCCGGACTGTGGGCTCGAGCCCTGGGGGCGCTGGCCGATCACGTGCGGTCCGGAACCACCTACAGCTTCACGCCATCCGACTTCCCGCTCACCGCGGTATCGCAGGACGATGTCGACCGCTGGCTGCGGGAGTACCCGTCGATGACCGATGTGTGGCCGCTCACCGCCTTGCAGTCCGGCCTGCTGTTCCACACGATCTACGATCCGGACGGCGTCGACGGCTACATCGTGCAGGCGGCGCTGACGTTCGCCGGGCAGGTGGATGGGGACCGGATGCGGCGGGCCGCGCAGGTGCTCATCGACCGGCACGACAGTCTGCGGACCGCCTTCGTCGAGAGTGACGATGGGCCACGGCAGATCGTATTGCGCGACACGACGGTCGATTGGGGCGAGTCGAATCTCAGCGGTGTCGGCCGGCAGGCGGAAGCACTGCGGCGACTCGCGACGGCGGCCGCGGCTCCGTTCGATCCGGCCCGCCCGCCGCTGGTGCGTTTCCACCTCGTCCGCACCGGCGTCGATATGTTCCAGTTGCTGGTCACCAACCACCACCTCGTCCTCGATGGCTGGTCGATGCCACTGCTGATCCACGAATTACTCGCGTTGTACATATCCGACTGCGATACGGCCCAGCTCGCGCCCCCTCGTTCGTACCGTGAGTATCTGCAGTGGCTGCAGGCTCAGGACCGAGACGCCGCGACCGCCGCGTGGCGGGAGATGCTCGCCGGAATCGACAGTCCGACGCGGGTCACGAACGGGCCGGATCGGACCGTCACCGCGCACGCCGACGAAGTCGGCCTGAACCTCGACGCCGCGACCACCGCTGCGATTCTCGATCTCGGCCGCTCGCATGGCGTCACCCCCAACACGGCCCTGCACGTGGCGTGGGCATTGCTGGTGGCCGTCCAGGCCGGACGGCCGGACGTGGTGTTCGGAAATACGGTGTCGAACCGCCCGCCGCGGATTCCGGATGTCGAGCGCATGGTCGGGCTCATGGTCAACACGCTGCCCGTCCGCGTCCGGCTCGAACCCGACGAGACCGTGGGCGACCTGCTCGTCCGGGTGCAATCCGAGCAGGCGGCGATGCTGGATCATCAGCACATCGGCTTGGCGGATCTGCAGCGGGCCGCCGGCATCACCGACATGTTCGATACCGCAACGGTGCTCGAGTCCTATCCGTTCGACCGGGAACTGCTGGCACACGATCTCTCCGACGCCGGATTACGGCTCGTCGAGATCGTCGCGCACGATGCCACGCCGTATCCGCTGAGCCTGCAGGTGACCCCGCCGCGGTCGAGTCGCGACGGCGGACCGGACACCGACGAGCCCGGAACCTACACGGTGACACTGAAATTCGCCACCGATCGATTCGACTCGTACGAGGCCCGCACGCTGCTCGAACGATTCGAGTTGCTGCTCATGCAGATCGTCGGCGATCCCGGCCGGAAGGTCTCCTCGATCTCCTCCTGCTGGGATTCCGAACGCGCGCAACTGCTTTCGGTCGGAAGCGAGCAGCCGGCCGCGGAACTCGTGCTCCGCGACATCCTGTCGGGGACGGCGCGGAGGTATCCGGATGCCGTGGCTGTCCGGGGCGGTGACACCACGTGGACCTATCGTGAGCTGGAGCGTCGCGCCGACGCGTTCGCTCGCCTGCTGGTCGGCCGCGGCGCTCGCGCCGAGTCGATCGTCGCCTTGGCCCTGCCCCGCTCGGCCGAACTCGTCGTCGCGATCTGGGCGGTGGCGAAAACAGGTGCCGCCTTCCTGCCGTTGGATCCCGGCAATCCCGCCGCGCGGATCGGGGAATTGCTGTCCGACTCGCGGACCACGCTGGGTGTGACGACAAGCGCTGTGGCACAGCAGCTTCCGGATACCGTCGACTGGTTGATCCTGGACGCTTCCGCATCGGACGCTCACGAGGGTCTCCCCCACCCGTCCGGCGTGGCCGGGCACGACAGCCTGTCGGCCGACAATGCGGCATACGTGATCTACACGTCCGGATCGACCGGCACACCGAAGGCCGTCCACCTCAGCCATCGAGGTCTGGCCGATCTGGTCGCGGCGCAGGCCGACGCCTTCGCGCCGACTCCGGATTCGGTGGTGTTGCAGGTCGCGTCGCCGGGATTCGACGCCTGCGTAGCGGAGTTGCTGTTGGCGCACAGCAGCGCCGCCTGTCTCGTGGTGGCCCCGCCGGAGGTGTTCGCCGGGACCGAACTCGAGGAATTGCTTCGGTCGCAGCAGGTTTCGCACGCGATCATCACCCCGTCCGTGCTCAACACCATGGATCCTTCCCGGATACCATCGCTGACATCGCTCGCGGTCGTCGGTGAAGCAGTCGGGCCGGACACCGTGAACCGGTGGGCCCCGGGGCGACGGCTGATGAACCATTACGGACCGACCGAGTGCACGATCTGGGCAACGGGGTCGGATGTCCTCGCACCCGGCGCCCCGGTGACGATCGGTGGCCCGATCCGGGGCGCGTCCGCGATGGTGCTCGACCCGTGGCTGCGACCGGTGCCGGTCGGTGTCGCGGGCGAACTCTATATCGGCGGGCCCGGACTCGCCCGCGGATACGTCGGTCGACGGGGCGTGACCGCGTCCCGCTTCGTCGCGGATCCGCGATCCACCCGCGGCGAGCGGATCTACCGCACCGGTGATTCCGTGCGCTGGGTGCGCGGACCCGCCGGGTTGGCACTGGAATACCTGGGCCGCTGCGATCAGCAGGTCAAGATTCACGGCCTGCGGATCGAGCCGGGGGAAATCGATGCGCACGTGGCCCGGCGCCCGGACGTGGCGAGCGTCGCCACCGTGGCGGTGAAAGGGCCTGCCGGCGAACCGGTTCTGGTGTCCTATGTCGTCTCCGCGCCGGGCGCTGCCGTCGATGTGGCGGCCATCGAAGGCGATCTCGCGGGCAGGCTGCCGCGCTATATGAATCCCGCGGCGATCGTGCGGCTCGAGGAGATGCCGCGCACGCCCACGGGCAAGATCGATCGGAAAGCCTTGCAGCAGCGCGCCTTCGATGCCGGCGCCACGGGCGGCAGAGCACCGTCGACGCCGACGGAGCGAGTCGTGGCGAAACTCTTCGCCGATGTGCTCCATCTCGACACCGTGTCCGCCGACAGCAACTTCTTCGCCCTCGGTGGGGACAGCATCGTCTCGATGCGGCTGGTGGCGCTGGCGAGATCCGCCGGGCTCACGCTCACGCCGCGAGATGTGTTCGAAGGCAAAACAGTTGCCGCTCTCGCCGTGATGGCGGGCGGCGATGCGGCTCCGGAGACCATCGAGGAACCCCCGCGACTCCGTAAAACCGATCACGCGTATCGCGCCTCGGATTCTTCGCTCGTCGCGCTCACGCAGCAGGACATCGATCGGCTCGAGCGGCAGTACCCCGCGCTGTCGGACGTATGGCCGTTGTCGCCCATGCAATCCGGGATGCACTTCGACTCGACGTTCGATCCGGATGCGGCGGACAACTACACCGTCCAGACGATGATCGGATTTTCCGGCGCGGTCGACGGTGAGCGCCTGCGGCGTGCCGCTCAGGCCGTGGTCGACCGGCACGACATCCTGCGGGCCGCCTTCGCGGAGACGTCGGCCGGGCCGTGCCAGATCGTGCTGGACCATGCCGAAATCGACTTCCGGGAGATCGATCTCGCCGATGGCGGCGATGCGGAATCCCCGGCAGACCCGGAATCGATTGCCGCGGCGGACGCGGCGGCGGGATTCGACCTGTCGGCTCCCCCGCTGCTGCGCTTGACGCTCATCCGTCTCGATGCGGAGTCCTTCCGGCTGCTGGTCACGAATCATCATGTGATCCTGGACGGCTGGTCGATGCCGCTTCTGATGCGAGAACTGCTCGACTACTACGGATCTCCCGAACATATCGACTCCGCCGGACCCGCGCCCTCCTACCGCGACTATCTGGCCTGGCTGGGTCGGCAGGACAGCGACGCATCCAAAGCGGCATGGGCGCAAGACTTTTCGGATGTCGATGCACCCACCCGGGTGTCCCGCGACGCCGACGCGGCGGGCGAGGTATCCGCCGCCGAGGTCGGGGCCGAGGTGACGGCGGATCGTTTCGGAGCACTCCGTCGCGTGGCGGCGGAGACGGCCGTCACCATCAATACGGCCGTGGCCGCGGCCTGGGCCCTGAATCTGCGTGTACTCACCGGCGAGACCGATGTGATCTTCGGTTCCTCGGTGTCGGGCCGCCCCCCGGAACTGCCGCTGGTCGATCAAGCGCTCGGCATGTTCCTGAATACGATTCCCGTGCGCGTCCCGCTCGAACCCACGATGACGGTCCGCGAGTTGCTGATCGGCATTCAGGCGCGGCACGCCCGCATGCTGGAGCATCACCACATCGGCCTGCCCGAGATCCACCGCAGCGCCGGCCTGCCCGCACTCTTCGACACCGCCCTCACCTTCCAGTCGTTTCCCGTCGACCGGACGGCACTGCAACAGCTCGTCGATTCGGCGGGCCTGCGGGTGAACGAACTCAGTGAACTGGACGCGACACCGTACCCGCTGAGCCTGATCGTGGAACCCACGCAATCCGAGCACGGCGAGCCACGAGGACTGCGGATCACCCTCCGGTTCCACGACCGTGAATTCGACACCGTCTCGGCGCGCCGCATCCTCGACCGCTTCGTCGAGTTGCTGTGCCGGTTCGCCGCGAACGCCGATACGCGACTCGGTGAGCTACCGCTCGACGAGGAACCGCGGCCATCGTGGCCGGATTTCCGTGCGGAAGCTACGATCCCGAACACGCTGGACCGGATACTCGCCGCCTCCGCTGCCGCCGATCCCGACGCGATCGCCGTGCGATACGGCACGACCACCATGACCTACCGCGGGCTCGACGAGCGATCCACCCGTCTGGCCCGGATCCTGCTGCGGCACGGCGCCCGGCGGGGACAGGTCGTCGCCTCCGTGCTTCCGCGTTCCCTGGCGGCGACCGTCACCCTGTGGGCCGTGGCGAAGACCGGTGCCGCATTCCTGCCGATCGATCCGGCCCTGCCCCCGGAGCGGATCGAATTTCTGCTGTCCGACTCGGGAACCGTGCTCGGACTGACCGATACGTCCGCCGGGCAACGTCCTCCCGACGGAGTCGATTGGCTGATCCTCGACGAGGACCAGGCGCTCGGCACCGCCGACTCGGCGCTCGGCACCGCCGACACGGCGCCCGCCCTGCCGATCACCGATGCCGAACGCGGCGGGCCGATCCGGCGGGATCAGATCGCCTACGTGAGCTACACCTCCGGGTCGACCGGAACGCCCAAGGGCGTACTCATCAGCCATCGCGGCCTGGCCGAAATCGTCGCGGCGCAACGGCGACTGTTCGGCGCCGACCCGATGTCGGTGGTCCTGCAGGTCGCCTCGCCCAGCTTCGACGCCTCGGTGTTCGAGTTGTTGATGGCGCACGGTTCGGGCGGCCGGCTGGTCGTATCTCCCGCCGAGATCTACGCCGGCCCCCAATTGGCGGATCTGATTGCGCATGAACGTATTTCGCACGCCATCGTGACACCCTCGGCGCTGGCGACGGTCTCGCCCGACGGTCTCGACGGGCTGCGAGTGCTCGCGGCAGCCGGTGAGCCGGTCGGGACCGAACTGGTCGATCGGTGGGGGCCGAACCGCACCATGGTCAATCTGTACGGGCCGACCGAGACCACGATCTGGGCTACCACCAGCGCTGCGCTGGCGCCCGGTGCCGCGATCACGATCGGCAGGCCGGTCGGTACCGTCGCGGCCGTGGTCCTGGATACCTGGCTGCGACCCGTACCGGACGGTATCGCGGGCGAGCTGTACCTGTTCGGCGCCGGTCTGGCCGATGGCTACGTCGCCAGGACGGGGTTGACCGCGGCGCGGTTCGTCGCATGCCCGTTCGAGGGGCCGGGTCAGCGCATGTACCGCACCGGTGACGTGGTGCGCCGCAGCGCCGATGGCGAGTTGGAATTCCTGGGACGCAACGATTTTCAGGTCAAGGTGCACGGCACCAGAATCGAGCTCGGGGAGATCGACGCGGCGCTGGGCGCGCGTGCGGATGTGGCATACGCGGTCACCGTGCCGCGCCGCGAGGACGGCCGGTCGGTGCAGCTGGTGTCCTATGTCATGCCCGCGACCGGTTTCGAGGTATCGGGCGCGGAGTTGCGTGCGGCACTGGCCGAGACGCTGCCCCGGACCATGGTGCCGGCCGCGGTGATCGTGCTGGACGAGGTACCGCTGACCGCCAACGGGAAGCTGGATCGCGAGCGGTTGCCCGAGCCGGTTGCCGTCGCGCGCGAGTTCCGGGCACCGGCACCAGGGGTGGAAGAGTTGGTCGCGCGAACATTCGAGCAGGTGCTCGATGTGGACGGAGTGGGCGCCGACGACGACTTCTTCGCGCTGGGCGGCGATTCGCTGAGCGCCTCGCTGGTGGTGGGGCGCCTGGGTGCGGCCCTGAACGTGCGAGTGCCGGTGCGATCGGTTTTCGAGGCGCCGACCGTCGCCGAATTGGCCGCGCGCGCCGGGTCACTCGGCGATGGGGGCCGGTTGCCCCTGGTGTCCGGAGTGCACCCCGACCCCGTGCCGCTGTCGCTGGCGCAGCAGCGGATGTGGTTCCTGAACCGGTTCGAGCCGGATTCCCCGGCCTACAACATTCCGGTGATGCTGCGGTTGTCGGGGCGGCTGAATACCGAAGCGCTGGCGGCCGCGCTCGCGGACGTGGTCGGACGGCACGAGGTATTGCGGACGATCTATCCGGAAGTCTCCGGTGAGCCGCGGCAGGTCGTTTTCGACGAGCCCGCGGTGCCGGTGGAGCCGGTGCGGGTACCGGCGGATGCGGTCCCGGATGTGGTGGGCGAGTTCGTGCGACGTGGATTCGATGTGACCACCCGAGTGCCGATGCGAGTGGGATTGTTCGAGCTCGACGCCGAACCCGGCAGTGACACAGGAGAATTCCTGCTGGTGCTGGTGGTCCATCACATCGCCGGCGATGGTCAGTCGATGGGCCCACTGGCCCATGACGTGATGGTGGCGTATGCCGCGCGCCTGGCCGGGCACGCGCCGGAGTGGGAGCCACTTGCGGTGCAGTACGCGGACTTCGCGTGGTGGCAACGGCAGATGCTCGGGGCCGCAGACGACCCGGCGTCGTTGATGTCCACCCAGCTGGACTTCTGGCGCTCGACGCTCGCCGGCGCACCGGACCGGCTGGACCTACCGGCGGACCGGCCACGCCCGGCCGTCGCATCGCTGTCGGGAGGCCGGGTACCGCTGGAGATCGGCGCGAGGCTGCACGAGCAACTGCTCGCGCTGGCACGGTCGCGGGGATCGTCGCTGTTCATGGTGATGCATGCCGCGCTGGCAACGGTTTTGGGGCGGCTCGGCAACACCGATGACGTCGTGATCGGCACCCCGGTCGCGGGGCGGGGCGAGCCCGGCCTGGACGAGCTGGTCGGGATGTTCGTGAACACGCTGGCATTGCGGACCCGGGTGGATGCCGGCGAGCCGTTCGCCGAGTTGCTGACGCGCGCCCGGGACACCGATCTGCTGGCTTTCGAACACGCGGATGTGCCGTTCGAGCGAATCGTGGAGGAGCTGAAGCCGGAGCGATCCGCGGCGCGGCATCCGTTGTTCCAGGTGGTCCTGGCGTTCCAGAATCTGTCGAACGTCGAGGTGGCGCTGCCCGATGTCCACGTCGCCCGGGCGGAGGTGGATACCGGGGCGACCCAGTTCGATCTGCAACTGGTGCTGTCGGAATCGTCTGATTCCGGTGTGGCACAAGGTATCTCGGGAATGATGAGCTATGCGCGGGATCTCTTCGACGAGGCGACCGCGGCGGGAATCGCTCGGCGGCTGTTGCGGGTCCTGGAAGCCGTCGTCGACGATCCGGCCGTCGTGGTCGGGGACATCGACTGGCTGGACGCCGACGAGCGCTCGGCACTCACCTCGCGAGTCGGGGCACGCACCTCGGCGGCGCCGGAGCCGTCCGGATTGCTGCCGGAGGTGCTCGCCTCGGCCGTCCGGGACAACGGCGACGGTATCGCCGTCGTCTCGGGAGATGCCACGTTGTCGTATGCACAGCTGGACGAACGGTCGAGCCGGCTGGCGAGGTTGCTGATCAGCCGAGGCGCCGGACCGGAGAGTTCGGTGCTGGTGGCGGCAGCGCGGTCGATGGAGTCCGTCGTCGCGTGGTGGGCGGTGGTGAAGTCGGGTGCGGCCTTCGTGCCGGTGGACCCCGCCTATCCCGAAGGCCGGATCGCGCAGATGGTGTCGGATTCCGGTGCGACGCTGGGCGTGACGGTGTCGTCGGCAGCTGCCGGGATGCCCGATTCGGTGGACTGGATCGTGCTCGACGACCCGGGCGTGGCCGCGCGGATCGACGGGTTGGCGAGCGGCCCGGTCGGCGATGACGAGCGACTCCGTCCGCTCCGGGCCTCGAACGTTGCCTACGTGGTCTTCACCTCCGGATCCACCGGGGTGCCGAAGGGCGTCGCCGTCACCCATTCCGGCATCGCCGACTTCGTCTCGTCGCTCCGCGCCGACCTCGACCTCCGGCGCACGTCCAGGGTGCTGCATTTCGCGTCGCCGTCGTTCGACGCCGCCCTGCTGGAGACCCTGATGGCGGTCGGCCGGGCCGGTGCGCTGGTCGTGGCGCCGACGGGGATCTACGGCGGCGGAGAGTTGGCCGAGCTCCTGCGCGCACAGCGGGTGACCCACGCCTTCATGACCCCTGCCGCGCTCGCGTCGGTGGATCCGGCCGGGCTGGACCACGTGCGGGTGGTGTTGTCCGGCGGTGACGAGGTCCCGGCGGATCTGGTGAACCGGTGGGCGGGAACCGATCCCGCCGGCGCCCGGAAGTTCCGGGAGCTGTACGGGCCGACCGAGGCCACGATCGTCGCCACGGCGACGGGCGGGCTGCGATCGGGTGACCGGCCGACGATCGGCGCCCCGCTGCAGGGCATCCAGGCGCTGGTCCTGGATGCCCGGCTGCAGCCGGTTCCGGTGGGGGTGGCCGGAGAGTTGTATCTGGCCGGCCCGGCACTGGCGCGCGGGTACCTGGACAAGGCGGCGGTGAGCGCGTCGCGGTTCGTGGCGCACCCGTTCGGGGAACCCGGACGCCGCATGTACCGCACCGGTGATGTGGTGCGCTGGAATGCCGACGGTGACCTGGAGTTCCTGGGGCGCAACGACTTCCAGGTGAAGATCCGCGGCTATCGGGTCGAGTTGGGCGAGATCGACGCGGCGCTGAGCGCGCAAACGGACGTGGCATACGCGATCACGACGCCGTGGCATACGGGCACGGGTCCGGCGCAGCTGGTGTCCTATGTGGTGCCCGACACTGGAATGAGTCTCTCGGGCGAGAAGTTGCGGGCGGCGCTGGCCGAGATGCTGCCGTCGTACCTGGTGCCCGCCGCGGTGACGATCCTCGACGCGATCCCCCTGTCGCCGAATGGAAAGCTCGACCGCGCGGCCCTGCCCGCACCCGTCGTGCAGGCCAGGCGATTCCGGGCCCCGGCGTCACCGGTGGAGGAGATAGTGGCCGGCGTGTTCGCCGACGTCCTCGGCATCGACGGTCCGATCGGCGCCGACCACGACTTCTTCGAACTGGGTGGCAACAGCCTGGTGGCGACCCGCGTCGCCGCCCGGATCGGTGCCGCGCTCGACGCGACCGTCCCGGTGGCGATGATCTTCGAGGCGCCGACGGTCGCGAGGTTGGCCGCGCGCGCCGAATCGCAGGCCCACACCGGGCGGGTGGCGCTGACCGCACAGCCACGGCCGCAGCGCATTCCCCTGTCGTACGCACAGCAACGGATGTGGTTCCTGAACCGGCTCGAGCCCGGCTCGGCCGCCTACAGTATTCCGATCATCCTGCGGCTGTCCGGACAGCTGGATCTCGACGCGCTGCGCGCGGCGACCGCGGATGTGCTGAACCGGCACGAGGTACTGCGGACCGTCTACCCGTATGCCGAGGGCGAGCCGTCGCAGGTTGTCCTGCGCACAGCCGAGGCGATTCCGCCGATCACCGCGACCAAGGTGACGGAATCGGAACTGGCCGAATCGTTGTCGGCGTTCGTCTCGACGGTATTCGATGTGACGGTCGACGCGCCGCTGCGGATCCGGTTGTTCGAGCTCGGGCAGCACGAGTGGGTCCTGGCCGTGGTGGCGCACCACATTTCCTGCGACGGGTCGTCGCTCGGCCCGCTGGCCCGGGACATGATGACCGCGTACACCGCACGCCTGCTCGGGGACACACCGAGCTGGCCGCTGCTGCCGGTGCAGTACGCCGACTACGCGATCTGGGAGCGGACGGTGCTGGGGACCGAACACGATCCCGATTCGGTGCTACGCGCCCAGATCGACTACTGGACACTCGAATTGGCGGAACTCCCGCCCTTGCTGGAGCTACCGACCGACCGGCCGCGGCCGCCCGTGCAGACCTATGCGGGCGCGACCGTACCGATCACCGTCGGTGCCGATCTACACGCAGCATTGCAGCAGGTCGCGCGAGCACACAACACGACGCTGTTCATGGTCTTCCACGCGGCACTGGCGGCCACGCTGGCCCGGCTGGCCGACATGGACGACATAGCGATCGGCACTCCGTACGCGGGACGCGGCGAGCCCGAACTCGACGATCTGGTCGGGATGTTCGTCAACACCCTGGTGCTGCGGACCCGGTTGACCCCGGCGATGACGTTCACCCAGCTGCTCGAACACGTGCGCGGGACCGATCTGGCCGCGTTCGGGCACGCCGATGTGCCGTTCGAGCGGCTGGTGCAGGAGCTGAATCCGGTGCGGTCGCACGCCCATCATCCGCTGTTCCAGGTGATGCTGGCATTCCAGAACGTCGCCAAGGCCGAATTCGACCTGCCGGGGCTCTCGATATCGGCCGTGACGGCCGAGACCGACACCGCGCTGTTCGATCTGCTGGTCACGGTGTCGGATTCCTACGACTCCACCGGTGCCCCGGCCGGCATCAGCGGCGCGGTCACGTACGCGAGCGACCTCTTCGACGCGACCACGGTGACCACGATCGCCGATCGCCTGCTGCGGCTGCTCGGCGCACTGGTGGCCGATTCGACGCAGCCGGTGCACGACGTGGATCTGCTCGGCACCGATGAGCGGGAAGCCGTTCTGACGCAGTGGAATTCGACCGATCACCGGCTTCCTCCGGGCGAGACACTCGCCGAGGTCTTCGCCGACTCCGTGCGGGCGCATGCGGACCGGCCCGCGGTGATGTTCGGCGAAGAGTCGCTGAGCTATGCGGAATTCGCTTCTCGCGTATACCGGCTGGCGCGGTGGTTGATCGGCCGTGGAGTGGGTCCGGAGTCGCTGGTGGCGCTGCGTATGCGGCGTTCACTGGACCAGGTCACCGCCATGTACGCGGTACACGCCGCCGGCGGTGGGTACGTGCCGGTCGATCCGGACCTGCCGGCCGACCGCATCGAGTACATGCTGTCGATCGCTGTGCCGGTGTTGGAGCTCTCGTCCCTCGATGGACTGGAGCTGTCCGGATTCGACGACGCGCCGGTCACCGACGCCGATCGGCTCGCACCGCTGCGACCGCACAACATCGCCTACGTGCTCTTCACTTCGGGGTCGACCGGTCGGCCGAAAGGTGTTGCGGTATCGCATTGTTCGGTGGTGAACCAGCTGCGGTGGCACGCCGAGACCTACGCGTTGACGTCGAACGACGTGGTGCTGCAGAAGTCCCCGGCCACGTTCGACATGTCGGTATGGGAAGTGTTCACGACCCTGGCGATGGGGGCGCGGCTGGTGATCGCGCGCGCCGACGGGCATACCGACCTGGCCTACCTCGCCGAAACCATTGCCGCCCAGCGGGTCACGATCACCGCGCTCGTACCGTCGATGCTGGCGGTGTTCGCGGACGCGGCGCCTGCGGAGTCGCTGGAGTCGGTGCGGACGCTCCTGGTGGGCGGTGAGGCATTCGGCCCCGACGTGGTGGCCGAGGTGCGGCGGACCATGCCCGGGGTCGAGTTGCACAACCTGTACGGGCCGACCGAGTTCACCGTGGCCGCAACCGCGCATCGGGTGACCGAATCCGACAGCGGCAGCATGCCGATCGGCTCACCGGTATGGAACGCACGGGCATACGTACTCGACGACCGGTTACATCCGGTGCCGCCCGGTGTCGCCGGGGAGCTGTACCTGGCGGGCGCCCAGCTCGCGCGCGGCTATCAGTCACGTCGAGGCCTGACCGCGGAACGGTTCGTGGCCGACCCGTACGGTGACGGCGGGCGCCTGTACCGCACGGGCGACCTGGTGCGCTGGCGCCACAGCGGCGAATTGGAATACCTGGGCCGCACCGATTTCCAGGTGAAGCTGCGCGGCCTGCGTATCGAACTCGGTGAAATCGAGGCCGTACTCGCCGAGCACCCGGGCGTCGCCCGCGCGATCGCCGTGGTGCACACCTCCGGTACGGCTGACCACCTCGTCGGCTACGTGGTGCCCGCCGCGGGCGCGACGGTCGACACCGCGGCCGTCCTGGCGCACGCGGCGAGCGAACTGCCCGACTACATGGTGCCCACCACGGTGATGGCGCTCGACACGGTGCCCCTCACCGTGTCGGGCAAGTTGGACCGTGCGCGACTACCGGAGCCGGCGCTCGCGGTGGGAGAGTTCAGGGAGCCCTCGTCGTGGCTGGAAGAGGAGGTCGCGCGGGCCTTCGGAACGGTACTCGGTGTGGATCGGGTGGGCGCCGACGACGACTTCTACGCCTTGGGTGGCAACTCGCTGAAGTCGGTGCAAGTGGTGAGCGAGTTGCGCAAGGGACTCGACTACGAGGTTCCGATCAGCTGGATGTTGTCCGATCCCTGCCCGGCCGACCTGGCGAAGCGGATCGAATCCGGAATGCGCTCCCGTACCACCGTCGAGCGGACAGACATCGGCTTCGACGTTCTGCTGCCCATCCGGACCGGCGGCGAGCGACCACCACTGTTCTGTATCCACCCGGCCCTGGGCCTGTCGTGGTGTTACCGCACATTCGACCGGTACCTCGCCGACGGTCGGCCGATCTACGGCATTCAGGCGCCGCAGATCGGCGGCGAGGACCCCGGTCCGACGTCGATCCAGGAAATGGCGGAACGCTATTTCGAGGAGATTCGCGCGGTTCAGCCACACGGCCCCTATCACCTCCTCGGCTGGTCGCTGGGTGGCGCGATCGCCCACGCGATTGCCGTCGAGATGCGCGCCGCCGGTGAAGAGGTCGCCCTACTGGCACTGCTGGATGCCGAGGTGGGTGGTGTCGACGAGTCGACGGTCCGCGCCGTCACGGCCGGAGAGCTGATCAGCAATCTCGGCCCGGTCATGGGCGTCGATTTCGTGAGCGCCGATGCGACCGCCGAGGAGGCCGCCGACCTGATCGAACGGCACCTCGGGGGCGGCCTGGGCATCGATGCCGCCAGGATCGAGCGCCTGACCGACGCCTACAACCTGGCGATCCGGGCAGCCAGTGCGTGGCGGCCCGCGGTCCTGGACAGCGACATGCTCTATTTCACCGCGACACAGGACAGGCGATCCGATGCTGCGGGTCACGAGGGGTGGGCGCAGGTGGTTCGTGGTCGGATCTCGACCTTCGACATCGATGCGGCCCACCTCGCGATGACCGAACCGGGCGCGGTTGCTCAGATCGCCCGGATTCTCAACACGCGACTGGAGCGATGACCGCGACCTTTATGGCGAAGTGACGGGCGCGCCGGATCCATCGGTCGGGCCGCCCGGCGGCGGGAGGGGCGAAGCGAGGCCCAGTATCGCCCCGACCGACGCCCCGAGCGCCCCGCCGAGCAGGGCGGCCGGTCCGGCAACGACGGCGACGCCGACAGCCGCGCCGAGGAGCGGGCCGATAACCAAACCAGTCGGCAGGAACGGGATACCGACGACGAATCCAGCGGCGGCCCCGACCAGGCCCGCACCTACCGCGACGGGCGCGGACACTCCCGCGCCGAGGCCTGCACCGATTGCCGCACCGACGCCCGCGTCGACGACGGCGACGGAGCATCTCTGGGGATCTACCGGGAGGTACGCGCAGAACGTCTGGACCGGCTGCTGATCCATGGCCGGCATCAAGTCCGCCGCGTCCGCATTCTCGATTCCGGTCCAACCCGCGGCGGCAAGCGGATTCGCCGGGCCGATGGCTGGATCGCCGCTGCTCATATCGACCGCGGGTGCGACGCCGACCAGCGACTGGCCGAGCGGAGCGAGTTCGGCTGGCAGCGCGAACGGATCCTGCCCTTGCGCGAATTGCCTCAGCGATAGCCAGTCCGCTGTCGTGGGTAGCGCGGCAGGTGGCGGCGCGGTGCCATCCGGGGATGCCGCGGCGACTCCGGTTCCGAGGATGACGGCAACCGGCAAAAAACTCGCAATCAATAGTGGACGTGAGCGGCACCAACGGCTGGCTTCCGGCATTCCGCACCTCCTGGACTCAAAGCTTCTCTGCATCGAGCATTTGTCGTACGGCGTAGATAGCTTAAGCGGCAGGCACGGCCGGATCGGGAAGAAATGCCGAATTCCATGTGCACCTGGCAAATCCGTGGCCGTACCAGACGTTGCGCAGAACCCTCCGCCATCCGAATGCACCCGGCCGATATCCCGCTAACCCCGCCAGCCGTTAGCTGCTTGTCATCGAATTTCTCAGTTCGAGCCAGCGCTGCGCTCCTGACCGTGGACCTGGGCCCGGGCAAGGGCGGCGCGGGATCGCAATGCCGACGACTCCTAATGAGAATTGGCGGCGCCGGATTCTCATCGAGTCGCCGCTTTCTTCCGCGCCGCGAAACGAGCAAGTGCCACACACGTTCCACGAAAGCTCAACGCGGAGAGACCATGTATGCGAACTGCCCGCGACCGCTGCCATATGGCTCACCGACATTCCGTGGCCGGGGGTGTTTCAGGTCGAGTTCACAGACGCCAATGGGGCTGTTTCCGGGATATTCGGTGAGCACCGTTCCACCCCGAGACCATCGAAGGAGCTCCTATGAACGCCACCGCCCCGACCGTCACACTGCCCGAGGTCGTCGTTGCCCATATCGCTGCGGTCAACGCCTTCGACCTGGATGCCATCATGGCCACCTTCGCCGAGGACGCCCTGGTCAACGACGTGCGCCGCGAATTCGCCGGCACCGCGTCGATCCGCGCCTGGGCGCGCCACGAACTGGTCGCCGACAAGGTCACCTGGAGGTGACAGCGGTCGTCCCCCACCCTGACCTGACCATCGTGCGGGCACGCTACGACGGGCAGTACGACAAAACGAATCTGCCCGACGAACTGATACTCACCAGCTACTTCACCACCACCGACGGCAAGATCACTTCCCTGATCATCGTGCACAACCAGCCGGCCCCCTACTGAACCGCGCCCACATCAGCAGCCGGCACCTTGCAGGAGCACTCCGTGAGCACGCTGGTCACCGCCGAATTCTTCGCCCAGCCCGGCCGCGGCGACGACGTCGCGCAACTGCTGCTGAACATTCTGGGAGAAAGCCTCGAACACGAAGGGTGCGAAGAAATTCGCATCCTGCGCGATCAGGACGACGCCGACCATGTCGCAGGCCTTACCCAGTGGACCGAGCGGCACAACTACACCGACTACCTCGCCTGGCGCACCGAACACGGCTTCACCGCCACCTTCGAGGCCATGCTCACCCGCCCGCTGGTCATCCACTACTACGACCAGATCTTCCAGAACCAGGGCATCGCAGCACGCACACGAGCAATCTGACAGCCCGGCAACCCGATTCCGTTTTACAAGCGGATGGTCCCCGGCCGCGCGAGCCACTGCCGATTGTCGGTCTCGGCCCTGGGCTAGCCTTTCATCAGGTTGATGGAGTGGGCCGAGCGGGTACGAAACGAGCCGAAGGAGCTCTCGAGATGGCAACGCATCCGCACATGACCGAGACCGAAGCAGCCGACCGGCTCGCTATCCGTGAACTCATCGACGCCTACGCGCAGTGTGCCGACCGGCGTGATGCCAAGGGACAGATGGCCTTGTTCACCGAGGACACGCATTTCGTCGTCTTCATGGATGCACGCAACCCTGAACCGTCACAAGAACTGAACGGCCGTGAGTCCCTGGCACCCGTATTCGACGCCCTCAACGCCTATGCGGCCACAATGCATTTCAACGGACAGAGCACGGTCGACCTGTCCGGTGAACGCGCGGCGGGCGTCACCTACTGCATGGCCCAGCACCTGACCGAGAACGAGGACGGGTCCCGCACCATCATGACGGCCTGGATCCGCTACCTCGACACCACGATCAAGCAGGACGGCGTCTGGCTGTTCACCGAACGCAACCTCATGGTCGACTGGACCGACACGCGCCCCAGCTCCCCCTGAGTCCCGCGGCACATCGATCAGACGCGGAATCTCCACTTGTGCAATCTGTTTCGGAACGTTCGGGGTCACTGCGAAACTTGGCGGTAGTAGAGGGCCATGCGTGCGATGTGGTCGCCGTCGGCCGCGACGGTGAGATGGTCCATGGCGTATTGGACCGCGTCGTAGCCGTCGACTCGCGCTTGGAGTTCGAAGGCGATTCGGTTGTCCTGCTCGATCCACCCGGCGGCGGTGACCCTGGGAGTGACCGCGAGGATGGTCTTCTCGTAGAAGCCGCGAATCTGCTCGGAACCGGCGAAATGCCCGAACGGATTGAGCAGTTCGGCGTTGTCGGCGAACAGCGCGACGATGCCATCGAGGTCACCGGCGTTGACCCTGTCCACATAGCGGTCGGCGAGTTGTCGAGCTTTGCCCATGGAAACAACTTTCTTCTATGCGAGGGTCTGGTTGACGAGAGCCGCAGGGCAGCAATGGATTCGGTCAGCGTGCGGTCATGCGCAGCGGCAGGTGACGCAGTCCGGTGTGGCGGCTGCTGCGTGTCCACTCGACCGGTCCGGCGAGTTCGAAGCCGTCGAAGCGGGCGAACAGCTCCTCGAATACGACCCGCATCTCCAACCGGGCCAGATGCGCCCCGAGGCAGAAATGGATGCCCTGACCGAATCCCAAGTGCGGGTTGGGGTCTCGATGGATGTCGAAGCGGTCGGCGTGGTCGAATCGGAGCTCGTCACGGTTGGCCGAGGCCTCCCAGACCAATACTTTCTGGCCCGGTTCCAGCCGGTGCCCGGCCAGTTCGACAGGGCGGGTGACCGTGCGGCGCTTGGACGGAGACGGCGCGGTCCAGCGGACGATCTCCTCGATGGCGACCGGCAGCAGTTCCGGGTTGTCACGCAATTCCGCCAGCTGCGAAGGGTTTTCGATCAGCGTGAGAAGTCCGGCGGCAATGGCGTTGCGGGTGGTGTCCGAGCCGCCGGAGAACAGCAGATTGAAGAACGACCGCAATTCCTCGTCGGACAGGCGCGACGGGTCCTCGTCCGGCATCTCCGCGTGGACGACCAGCGACAGCATGTCCGCACCCGGATCTGCCCGGCGCTGGGCGATCTGCGCCAAGCCGTACTCGTAGAGCTCCCCCATCGCCGCCGTCCGCTCCGGGCTCGTGGTCAGGTAGTCCTGGCCGTCGGGAATGTCGAAGACATGCTCGATGAGCCCGAACAGGCGGTGACGATCCGCCTCGGGGATGCCGAGCAGGAAGCAGATCGCCTGCATCGGAAGCTCGGCCGCGATCTCGGTGAGAAAGTCGTGGTCGCCGCCACTGACGACGGTGTCCAGCAGGCGCCCGGTACGCGCCCGCAGATCCTCTTCCAGGTTGCGAACCGTCCTGGGCGTCAAGCCTTTCGACACCAGACGCCGAATCCTGGAGTGCCGCGGATCGTCCATCATGTTCAACACCACGCCCGCCATCGGCAGGTCCTGCAGCACGGTGCCGCCGTAGGGCCGGTCGCCGCCGGTCTCGGAGGAGTAGGCCGCGGGACTGGTCAGGACCTCCTTGGTCTCGGCGTAGGTCGCCACCGACCAGAACCCCTCACCATCGGGGGTGTGCGCGGTGGGCTCGTGCCAGTACACCGGAGATTCGGTGCGGTGCAGGGCGAACAGGCCGTGCGGAAAGCCCGCGGCGAAGTTGTCCAGATCGGTGAGATCCACGGACGAGAGCGACTCAGCCATGTGTTACACGCTATACACTTCTAGATAAATCTGTAAAGCACCTAGGATGACCCACTGTGACAGCTCCGAAGTTGGCCTGGGGTGGGGATCCACCCATGGACGGCGCGGGTGCGCGGCAACGGCTCGTCGAGGCCGCGGCCCGATGCCTGATCCGGTTGGGTCGCGCGCGCACGTCGATCAGCGTGGTCGCCGCCGAGGCGCGGGTCTCACGACCGACCGTCTACGCACACTTCAGCGGCCGCGAAGAATTGATCGAACTCGCCGCGACGCATGTCTCGGCCGGGTTGTTCCAGCACATCGTCGACGAGGCGAGGCACGCGCCCACAGCAGCGGATTTCGTGGTGGAGGCCACCGTCGCGGGCGCGCGACTACTGCGCGAGACCCAGCGGACCGCCCTGTCCTCGGCAGGCTCCGCCGACGCCGAGTGGCTCGCCACTCTGATGACACCGGAGTCACTGCGGCTGGCCCGGCACTATCTCGAACCCATCCGCGAGTACGAGCCCGACCTGGAACTGGACCTCGACGAAATCGCGGAAACGACAATCAGATTCCTCATTTCGATCCTGCAATTCGACACCCCCGCCACCAGCGACTCCGAGCGCCTGCGCGGCTACCTGCGCCGCCGGCTCGTCCCCGCTCTCGGGCTGAAGTCCCGGCCATAACCTCAACCGGCTCAACCAAGACCCGCCTTCGGCGTACCCGACCTCGCACCCACTGCCGCGTGGCGCGCGCCCGGCTGCGGCCGACCCCGGCGGGTTCGAATGGCGTGTGTGCACGGGTGGGTTCGACAGAACCTCGCGAAAGCTCGGTCCAAGTGCGGGTCGTGGAGGACGATGAGGGCTGTGGGGGCCGATCCGGCCATCACGGTTCGAAGACGGAGAACCAACCTAGTGCGGTGCGGATCCGGCTGATTCGTGCCGAGGAAGGGTGCGCATCATGTCGACGCCGACCACACCGAGCATTGTCTTCGCTCACGGCTTGTGGGCCGACGGGTCCTGCTTCAGCAAGGTGATTCCCACCTTGCAGGCGGAGGGACACCAGGTGGTGTCCACGCAGAACAGCCTCGACACCTTGGAAGGTGACGTCGCCGCGGTCAAGCGGGCGCTGGGCCGGGTCAGCAGCCCGGCCATCCTCGTCGGTCACTCGTACGGCGGCACCGTCATCACGGCCGCGGGGACCGATGACCGTGTCGCGGGACTCGTCTACATCGCCGCGCTCGCCCCGGACGAGGACGAGACATCGCAGAGTCTGCAGGCCAAGTTCCCCACGACGGATCTGTTCGCGCACATCGAGATCGCCGAGGGTCGAATCTGGTTGCGACCGGACGGTATCGAGTACTTCGCGGGCGATCTCTCCGAGCAGGAGCAGCAACTCGTGCTGGCGACCCAGGGCGTCCCCACCGCGGACCTCTTCGACCAGCAGGTAGCGGGCACCGCATGGAAGTCGACGCCGAGCTGGTACATCGTCGCCAGAAACGACCGCACCGTGCACCCCGAGCTGGAGCGCTTCTGCGCGAAACGCATGAACGCCAGCACCTACGAGGTGGACAGCAGCCATGTCCCCATGCTGTCCCAGCCCGGCCTGGTGATCGACGTGATCCGTACCGCCGCGAAATCCTGTCAGGGGGCGTAGCCGGCCTCTCACAGTGGGAAGAGTTTCAGCAGGCGTTCGAGAGAGCGGCTGCTCGAGTTTCGTTGTGCGGGAAGATCATCGCCGGGGAGACCTCAGGTGCCGGCGGGCCATCCGATCGCGTCGAAGACCGCTAGTGGGTCGAGGTAGTCGCGCCAGTGCACGATCTTGCGATCGCCGATGGTCAGCACCGAGATATAGCGGTTGGCGTAGGCGGCACCGGTGGCGACGGTACGGCCTTGGGATGCGTATTCGAGAACGACCACGCCGGTGTCCTTGTCGTGGTGGACGGCCAGGTCGTGGCAGCGGTCGAGGACGAAGGTCTCGCCGTAGGGGCGATACAGCTCGGCGATGGCTTGCCGGCCGATCACCCGGCGTGGATAGCCGGGAACCGTGATCACGTATTCGATGACGACGTCCTCGGCGAGCATGTCGAAGAAATGATCGCCGTCCACGAGGCCGTTGACGCCTTGCTCGATGATTCGGAAGAAGGGGTCCAGGGCACGGAAATCCTCGAGATTGCCGATCCGGGTCATCGGGCTGTCTCCTTACTCCAGGCTGCTGCCGTGCGGTGAGCGAAATCGGTGAAGTCCGTTGGCGCCGAACCGGTTACCTTCTCGACATCACCGGTGGGCCGTGAACCATATCCGGATGCGATGGTTTCGGTCAGCATGCGCAGTAGAAATCCGCCCGCGAGACCCAGCGCCTGCTTCCACGTGAACCGGGCAAGCGGCGCCGGTTCTGGTGCGGCCCCGCACTCCATCATGCTTGACCCCGGAGGCCACCGTACGTGTTCGGACCGACGGGGTGCATCACCTCGACGATGCTGCAATCCGGCACGATTCCTGAGCGACTGCCGTTCCTGCCCAACTACACCGTCCAGTTCGCTGCGTCGTTTCTCACATGCTGTCCGGCATCGCCGCATCCGCTGCGACCGCATAACTGGCACCTTCGACGTGGGCAAATGATGCCGGGCGCCCGCTCTCCCCTGGCCGGTGCAGTCAGCCATGTCGACGAGAGATGCGGAAGAGGCGTTCGGCGTTGGTTTCCAGGATCGCCTTCGCAGCGGCGGCGGCGATGTCGGGGCTGTTGATGTAGTCGACGGCGCGGACGAAGATGTCGTCGGCCTCGTAGGGAAAGTCGGTGCCCAGGATCAGTCGGTCGGCGCCGAAGGAATCGATGGCGGCACGCAAGGCCGGCAGATGACCGTGCCCGACGGTGTCGTACCACATCCGGCGGGCCAGAGTGCTCGGCAGGTCCGGGGTTTCCGGTGCCTCCCAACGGTATTGGTTGTCGGCCCGTTGCAACAGCATCGGCAGGGCTCCGCCCAGATGCGAGTTGATCACCTCGATGTTCGGGTAGCGCACCGGAAATCCGTGGGTGATCAACTGCATGACGCTGATCGTGTCCTCGATCGGCGCGCCGACCATCCAGGTCAGGTGATAGTCCGCGATCAGCGGACTGCACGCGCTGTTGCCCGCGGGGTGCAGGTACAGCACCGCGCCGCGGCGATCGAGTTCGGCGAACACCGGCGCGAATTCCGGGTCGACCAGGGCCCGTCCGAGCACCGTGGTGTTCATGACGGCTCCGACCATGCCCAATTCGTCGATCGCGCGCCCCAGTTCGGCGATCGACTCGTCGATATGCGGCATGGGCGTCGTCGCGACGGCCAGGAACCGATCCGGGTGGCGCGCCACCACGTCTGCGTACTGGTCGTTCACGAAGCGTGCTGCGGCAACGGCCTTTTCGCGGTTTTGGCCATTGGGCAGCTGGGGTGCCGCGGACAGAATCTGCATATCCACTCCGGCGCGGTCCATCAGCCGCAGCCGCGCCTCGAGTTCGGTGCCCCCGCCGGCACCCATGCCGCGCTGGGTATCGGTGTCGGTCTTGCCCAGTTCGACCAGCAGGTCGAGATAGTCGTCGGTCCAATAGTGGACGTGCACATCTACTCGCACTCGGATACCTCCTGCTCTCGAGACCCGATCGGCACCCTGGAAAGGACGAAGTTATGGCTGCGCCGCCCCGTCCGGAATCCGTTCAATGACGTAGACCTGTTGGGAAACATCGCGAGAGGTCATGGCCGTCGAGTCAGCCCCAGCGCACCGGCCAGCTCGCCAAGCGTCGGCAACAGCTGGTCCGAGCCGCCGAGCACGTGGATCACGACGTGGTCGGCGCCGGCCCGCAGATGCTCGCCTAGCCGGTCGGCGATGTCGTCGGGGGTGCCGTGGGCGACCAGGGCGTCGATGAACCTGTCGCTGCCGGGCCGGGTGAGGTCGGCGTCGGTGAAACCCATCCGCTTCCAGGTGCTCACGTAGTTCGTGAGGGCGAAGTAGTTGTAGGTTTCCGCCATGACCTTGCGGGCAATCGCGCGGGCCTCGTCGACGTCGGTGGACAGCACCACCTTGTGCTCGGGGAGCAGCAGTGCGTCCGGCCCGATGATGTCGCGGGCCTGTGCGGTGTGCTCGGGTGTGGTGTTGTACGGGTGCGCCCCGGCAGTGCGTTGTGCCGCCAGCTTCAGCACGCGCGGCCTGAGCGCGGCGAGCACGCGCCGATCGGCCGGCACGCCGTTTCCGTCCAGCTCGTCGAGGTAGTCGACCAGCGCGTCGTAGGGCTTGCGGTATTCCTCGGTGTGCTCGGGATGACCGGCCCCGATGCCGAGCACGAATCGGCCCGGATAGGCGGTGTCGATGCGATGGAACGACTCGGCGACAGATTTGGCGTCCGCCGACCAGATGTTGACAACGCCGGTCGCCACCTTCAGCGCGGTTGTCGCCTCCAGAAGTGGCTCCGCGAACGATAATTCGGCGGGCGGAGAACCGGAGACCCATAGCGTGCCGTAGCCGAGGCGTTCGATTTCCTGGGCCTGCTCGGGGGTGGGGCCGCCGGAGAAGACGCCGCCCAATGTGAAGACGCCGAATTTGCCGAGGTCGCTTGTGGCCTTCTCTGGCGTGGTCACTGCTACTCCTCGCGACGTCATCGAGGTTTCCCGGGCAGAATCAACCTCGAAATCATCGGGTCAGTTCCTCCGAGACCCGCCAGAGACGTTCGGCATTGTCCGGATCAAGTGCATAGGGCGCGACCCCACCGGTGTGGCCGGCGCGTTCGCTGATCTCCGGAGCCGGAGCGCAATCCTCGTAGTAGCGACCCGTAACACCCTCCACCTGAGGGCTGGCGGCGAGCAGCACCGACGTCGCGGCACCCTGCTCGACCGTCTTCACCGGCGGCAACGACAGATCGGTCTGCTCCCCGAAAGCCTCGAGGTCGCCCGGACTCATATGACGCGCCAACGCGGTGCTGGCGATATTGCCAGGCATCAACGCATTGACCGTGACACCGTCATCGGCCCAACGCCGTGCAGCACCCACAGCGAACAAAATATTGGCCGACTTCGACTGACCATACGACGTCCACCGGTCATACGGGCGGAACCGGTAATGCAGATCGTCGAAGACCACCGGCGAGAACAGATGCCCGATCGAGGCCACGCAGACCACCCGGGCACCGCCCGCGGCGGCCAGCGACGGGCGCAAGCTGGTCGTCAATGCGAAGTGACCGAGATGATTGGTAGCGAATTGCATTTCATACCCGGCCCGGGTGCGGGTGAGTTGCGGCAGGGCCATCACACCGGCGTTGTTGACCAACACGTGCAATGGTCCGTTCCAGGCACGCCCGAAATCGGCCACCGACCCAGGATCGGCCAGATCCAACCGGGCCACGTGCACCCCACCCGCCCCGCCCGGCAGCTTCTCGCCGATCTCGTCCGCAACTTTCCTGCCGGCCTCTACATTCCGTACCGCCAGGGTCACCTCCGCACCCGCGGAGGCCAGCGCCCGGGCGGTCTCGGTACCGATTCCCGAACTCGCGCCGGTGACGACGACACGCCGACCATGAAGATCAATATCGGCGACGATCTCGGCCGCCGTGGTCGCGGCGCCGTAAACAGTAGTGGGCATCGTGAGCTCCTTCCGTGTGAACCGAATCCACGTCGTCCGCACACGCAAAAACGTCTGTCTCCACCGCCGGCAATACCGATCGGCGCCGTATGCGCCGGACTCCCCCAACCCACCGCCTGGCGAGCCGCAAACCGTCTCCGCCCGCATCGACTTCCGACCAGAACGCTCTTACCAGCAATCCAATTGTCACGCCCAGCACAGTCGAAGTCGATGTACACAGGAACATTCCATCTACCTCGCCGGCGTCGCCACAGACTCCGCATCCCGATATCCCCCGGCCTGGCATCGCCGTATCGCTTACGCCCAGCATCAGTCACCGAAACGTGTAATTACCAGGACGGTCCTGTTCATGTCCGATCTGGTATTGAATGCTTTTCACCGTCGGCAAATCTTCCCACCTTGTGAGTGGCGACCGGGCAAGCGGTTACGGGAGGCCCGAACACCAAGCGGGACAAGAGTTTTTCGCGAGACCGAATGTCGACTGGTCATCGAGCTCCCCGGTACGAACGTAGGCGAGGGCGCGCCGCTCTCAGGCGGACAGCGTTTGCAGCTCGCCGGTGATCGCCTGCCGGATCTGGTCGTGGCGTGTGCCGAGTGCGTAGCGCTCATCGGTCCACCGATCGGGCGGATAGAGCCACACCGGGCCGCCCACCAGATCGTCTGGCTCCCAATCGAATCGCGGCCACACGTGAACGTGCAGAAAGGCATCGGTGTTGCCGAGGATCTCCAGATTCACCCGCCGGAAGGCCGGATCCAGTCGGGTGCACGCCCGCTCGACCGCCTCCCCCAACCGATCCATATCGGCAAGAAACGCAGCACGCCGCGGGCGCGACAATTCGGAAAGGCGTTGCACCGCAGGATCATCGGTCAGTAGCAGCGAATAGCCGGGCAGGAACTGCGTATCACCGATGACGGCGAACCCGGCCGTGAGCCGACACATCACTGTCGGATTCGCCCCATGCAAGGCGCTGCCGATCCGGTCGTTGCGCCAATCGCTCATCTCCACACATTAGCGAGCCCGCATCAGCTGGACCGACAGGTGCCGAGCGGGTCGACCCACTCGAGGTGTGTTGAAGTGTGCCCCACTCGGGTGCGACGCACCCTTGTGGGGCCTCGACAGCCGATCCGGCCTCGCTGCCCGCTCTCTGCTGATTCTTGGTCGGGACTGCCTGTCGCCCTTGCAAAATCATGCTGGGGCCTTGACCGAACGAATGCGCCGAGAACGGATCCGCATTGCGAGGTGGTGGGTTCAGCGAGGAGGGGTGTCTTTCAGGGGAAAGATCACCACGTCGTCGCCGTGGGAGGTGACGCCGACCGAACCATGTGATCGGACACCGGAGAGCACTTGTCGTGTGCGAGCGTCGTCGACGAATTCCTGTGGCGTGGAGGGTTTTCCGTCCGGCACGATCGGGTCGACCTCCCAGTCATGGCCGGGCTCGGCGATCGGGGGACCGTTACTGGGCCACTCGCGCGACATCGAGGATCCAGGTGATACCGAAGCGATCGCGCATCATCCCGAAGCCGGGCGCCCACTGGGCCGGACCGAATTCCTCGATGAGAGTCGCACCGGCCGCGAGGCGTTCCCACAACGCGCCGACCTCCTCGACGGTGTCACCCCGCACGGAGAGGAAGAACGGCTCCGTGGTGATGGTCGTGCCGTTCTCGCGGCGGGTAATGGTCGCGCCCTGGGCGGCCGGCGCGTTCTCACCGGGCACGTCATAGGCCATGACCCGGAATCCGTTGTCGGCGATGACCTGGCCGAACACGACCTTGGTGGCGTCCGGCAACTCGGCGGGCATTCCGAAGTCACCGTAGGTGGCCACAGAGAGTTGCCCGCCGAACACCGACTGGTAGAACTCCAGGGCTGCACGAGCCTGTCCGTGGAAGTTGAGGTGGGCAACAGCGTTTACCGACATGGTGATTCGGTCCCTTCACAAGTGGTTTCGACGCGAGGTCTTTCCCGCGACGAGAGCCACCTTGTCAGCAATACCGGACAGGGAACGTCCGCTACCTGTGGCAGTCTGGCCACCATGCCGACCGCCTCCTCGACGGTGACCTCCCGCCGCCTGCTCTCGCTGCTGTCGCTGCTGCAGGTCCGCCGTGACTGGCCGGGAGGCCTGCTCGCCCAGCGGCTCGGTGTCAGCGAACGCACGGTGCGCCGCGACGTCGATCGCCTGCGCGAGCTCGGTTACCTCGTCCGAGCGGTCAAGGGACCCGAGGGCGGCTACCGGCTCGAAGCAGGCATCGAACTGCCGCCGCTGCTGTTCGATGACGAGCAGGCCGTCGCGCTGGCCGTGGCATTGCGGATCGCGGCCGGGACAGGCGCCGGTATCGAAGAGGCTGCGGCACGAGCGCTGACGACCGTCCGCCAGGTCCTGCCTTCCCGCCTACGCCAGCGCATCGACATGCTCGAAATCACGGCCGTCGAACCAGCCGCGCGCCGGGCCGACCCCCAAGTCCTGCTCGCGCTGAGCGCGGCCATCCGATCCAGAGAGGAACTGCGGTTCGACTACCAGTCGCCGATACCGCCGCACGACACCGATCCGCAGCCGCCGCGACGAGTGCAGCCCCATCACCTCGTGGTCCACAGTGGACGCTGGTACCTCATCGGATGGAGCCCGCAGCGTTCGGACTGGCGTATCTACCGCGCCGACCGGATGACGCTTCGTGTCCCCAACGGGCCGCGCTTCACCCCCCGACAACTGCCAGGCGGCGACATCGCCACCTTCCTCTCCGCCCGGTTCAAAGGCTCCGAGAGCGCGAACACCTGGCCATGCCAGGGCGAGGTGATCCTCGATCTCCCCGCCACCCAGGTGGCCCCGTTCGCCGCCGACGGCATCGCCGAGGAACTCGGCCCCACCCGAACCAGACTGCTGACCGGCTCCTGGTCCTGGGCGGCACTAGCAGCGACACTGGCGCGTTTCGACACCGAAATCGAGGTCGTAGGCCCGGATCCGCTACGTGACGCCTTCGCCGAATTGTCGCGCCGCGCAAGCCGTGCCGCACGCACGCAGACATAGGCGCTTTGCGGGCATTGCAACTGCATGAACAACTCGCCATCCTGCCCCATACAGACCGACCAGTCGCGCCAAGTCAGCAACCCTGCGTTCTATCAAAACGCATGTTCCCATGGGTCATTGGAGGACCGTGCAACCCCAGGCGATCCGGCACCCCGCTCACCCCAGCGAATTGATCAGGCCCGCAATCGGTTTCACCAGTTCTCCTAGGCCAGCAGCCGTTGCTTGATCAGTTCCATCATTTCGGTGCGGCTGCGCGGGCCGTTGTCGGCGGCCTGGAAGTGGTTGCCGATGCGCACCGAAACGGTGATCAGGCAGCGGATCTCGATCTCGTCCTCGTCGGGGCAGAATGAGGAGTACAGGGACCGCAGGTAGTCCATGCGGCGGTTGTCGACGCGGCGGAGCCGTTCGGCCACGGCCACATCGCGGCGAGCCCAATCGCGGATCGCGATATCGGCGGTGATGCCCCGCACCGGCCCGTCCGCCGTGTCGGCGACGATGGTGAAAAGCCGCTCCAGCCTGGTTCTGGCGTCCCCTCCATCGCGCTCGATCTGTTCGACCACACCTTCGGCGACCTCGTACTCCCAGGTGTCGAGCATCTCGGTGAGCAGTGCGTCCCGGTTGCGAAAGTAACCGTAGAAGCCACCCTTGCTGACACCGAGCGCCTGTGCCAGCGCCTCGATCCGTACGGCTTCGGGGCCGCCCGCGACGAGTGCCCGTAAGCCTTCCTCGATCCATCTGCCTCGCGGTGTGCGAGCCACGGCCATGGTGCGCCTCCTCACGTCGGCAAGGAGTATACGGGGGCGTATAGATGGGTTTATGTTCGATCTATACGCCCCCGTATAGATCGGAGCCGCGCTCGTGAGACTTCCTCCAACCGCTCACACCAACCGCCCGTGGCGGATCCACGACATCGCCGACGACTTCACCGTGGAGGACGTATGGGCGTTGCCCACCCCGGGCGGCCCCGACGACTTCCATTGGCTGGTACGCCAATTCGCCGAAGGAGTCAGCGGTGGGGTGACCGGCGATACCGCGATCTCCCGGGCGCTGTTCACCATTCGCTGGAAGCTCGGAGCACTGCTCGGCTGGGACCGGCCCGATACCGGCACCGGCGATCGGCTGCCCTCCCTGCACGACCGCCTGCCCGCCGACCTCCGCTCGGGCTCCCGGGGCCCGGACCTCGGCACATCGCCGTTCCGGTCCGTCTACCAACTGGAGAACGAATGGGCAGCCGAAATGGGCAATACGACCGTCCACGCGGTCATGCACCTCGGCTGGGTTGCGGACGGAACCGGCGGCTACCGCGGTCAGATGGCTGTCCTGGTGAAGCCGAACGGCCTGTTGGGCGCCCTCTACATGGCCGGTATCAAGCCTTTTCGGTATCTCGGTGTGTATCCGGCGCTGATGCGCGCCATCGGCCGCGAGTGGCAAGCGAACACCGTCGCCGAGGCCTCGTACGGCAAAGGTGTTGCGGTACACACGATCTTCGAGAAGATCGCCGGATACTACGACCGGATGAACCTCGTCATGACGCTCGGCCGCCATGCGCGCTGGTGCCGTGAAGTGGCCGCCCGCGCCGCGCCGCCCGCGGGCGGACAACTGTTGGACCTGGCCACCGGGACAGGTGCGATCGCTCTCGCGGCGGCACAGATGTATCCCACTGTCGCCGTGACCGGTGCCGACTTCTCCGAGGCGATGCTCGCTCGCGCACGGATCAAATCCGTGGCCGGCGCGGTTCGATGGCAGCAGGCCGACGCGACCCGGCTGCCGTTCGACGACGAGTCCTTCGACGCGGTCACCGAAGGCTATCTGCTCCGCAACGTCGAAGACCTCCCCGGAGTGCTTCGCGAACAGCACCGGGTCCTCGTGCCCGGAGGCCGGATCGTCATCCTCGAAACCTGCCCTCCCAGCGGCCCGTTGAAGCCGATCCTCGAATGGGGAATGAGCACGATCATTCCGCTGCTGGGGCAGACGATTGCTCGCGACCGATCGTCGTACACCTACCTCGAATCCAGCACCCTCGCCTTCACCTCACCCCAACACGTCGCGAATGTTCTGCGCGAAATGGGTTTTCAGAACATCGGGTGGAGCAAGAAGTTCCTCGGCACCAATGTCATCCTCTGGGCCGACAAGCCACGATGATCGGTTATCGAAAATGAATTCAAAAACTCGGTTCCCGATAGTCGGCAGCATGCTCACTTTCATCGGGGCCGCCCACACGGCGCTGGGCACCGTTATATGGGTCACCGAAGACCAGGACACCGAGCTTTCGTTCTGGTTCACCGCATTCGGCGTCGCTGGAATCGCCCTGGGTGTCACCGTCATCGAGGTGGAGCGGGCCCGTGGCTACGTCACCGCGCCGATCCTCGCTGCGATCGCGGCGCTGACCGGATTCGGGCTGGCGTTCGAACCTGTGTCGGGCTTCCTCACCGTCCTCGTGCCCGTCGCCGTCGGCTACAGGGGCTGGATCAGGAGGCGAGACGCCGTGACCACGGGCCCCAGCTAGGCCGGCAGCCATTGCTTGATCAGGGCCATCGGCCGGACCACGCCGGCCTGACCAGCCTTCCATGCGCCCATAACTTGTAATTCCGTGATAGGAGTCTGATTCACATGATCAAATGGTCCGGACGCATCATCGCGCTCATCGGCGCCGGGCATCTCGCCATCGGGTTATTGCTCAGCCACGCCTACTTTGGGGACTGGCTGTCGCTACGGCTGTGGGGCCACTGGCAGGAGGACACCCTGTCGGCCCACGCCTTCTGGGCCAACCCGGCAGGGTTCGGCCTGCCGCTGCTGATCGTCGGCCTGCTCGTGGTGTGGATGGACCGGAACGGCATCGTCCCGCCGATATTCCTGGCGTGGATGGTGCTGGCCTGGGGTGGCGTGTGCGCTCTCATCGTCGAGCCCACCCCAGCGCCAGCGGTGGTGGCCGCCGCAGTCCTGCTCCGGCGCGGCATTCACCGCGCCGCCGAACACGCCCGGCCCGCACCGGCGCACAGCGAGGTGTGAGCGTCGGCGGCCGGGCATCCGATCGGCTCCGAAACCGGATACGGCGACGCTGGACGTCGGCCGGACGATGGGGGGAGTTCGACGACAAACAGCACAGCTGGGGTCAGGTGACGATGCGGACTGCGTAGGGCATGATGCCGTCTTCGCGGACGGCGGCTACGCGGACGACCTCGCCGCTTTGGGGGGCCTCGATCATTTTGTTGTTGCCGAGGTAGAGGGCGACGTGTTCGCTGCCGCCGGGGCCCCAGAAGAGCATGTCGCCGCGGGCGCGTTGGGCGACGGGAACCCTTGTGCCCATGGTGTATTGGTAGCCGGAGTAGTGGGGTAGGGAGACCCCGATGCCGGCGAAGGCGTAGATCATCAGGCCGGAGCAGTCGAAACCGGTCTTGTTGTAGTCGCCGTAGCTGTCGGCGGTGCCGCCGTCGCGGATGCCGAGGGTGGGGCCGTCCTCGTCGCCGCCGCCCCAGGCGTAGACGACGCCCAGCTGGGACATGGCACGGTCGACCACGGTCTCGATGAGCTGAGAGTTGGAGCCCGGTGGCCGGCTGGGCTGGATGGAGCGCTTCGGTGGGGGTGAGGTGTCCTGCACGACGTGCGGGCGGTGGCCCTGGCCGACCTGGCTGGCGCGGTCGGCGGCGGCGCGGTCGGCGGCCACGCGGGCGGCGGCGGCCACGGCGGCGGCGCGGGCCGCGGCCTCCTCGGCCTTGCGCTGCTGGTCCCAGGCGACGAAGGTGTCGCGCTGGCTCTGCAGGCCCGCGACGTTGGCGCGGGCCGCGTCCAGCCGCTGCTGGGCCGAATCACGCTGCCCGACAAGGTCGTTGCGGCGGATGTTCTGCTGGTCGAGTTCGGCCTGGGCGGCCGTGACCGCGTTCTGGGCCTCGGTCTTCTTGGCGTCGGCGTCGGCCGCGGCGGCGTCGGCGGCCTGCTGGGCCTGTTTGGCGGCGGAGGTCTTGTTGGCCTGGTCGATCTGGGCGTGGCGCAGGCCGTCGACCACCTGCTGCTGGTTCTTGGAGGCGATGGTCAGCACCTGCGCGCGGTTGAGCGCGATCTCGGGGCTGGGCGCGGCCAGATAGCTGACCAGTGAGGTGGAGCCGGGGCGCATGTAGACCTGGGCGACGTACTGGTCGAAATTCCCGTGCGCGGTATCGACTTTCGCGCCGGCGTCGGTCAGATCCTGCTGGCACCGGGTGACGGCGCCGGCGGCGGTGTCGGCGGCGTCGCGGGCCATCTGCAGATCCACCAGGGCCTTGTTGACGGCTTCGCGGCGACCGGCGACCGTGTCGTCGAGCTGCTGCAGCTGCTGTTCGGCAGCGGCCACCTGGTTGATGAGGGCGCCGACCTCGCCGACGCCGGCGTCGACCTGGGCGCCCGCGGCATTGAGGTCGCTGTCGCTGGGGTTGGGGGGCGGCGGTGGTACCGCGTGCCCGCCGACCATGGGCAATGCCAGCACGATGAGCGCCACGAGCAACTCCGTAGCGACCCGCACCGGGCGTCGTAGTCGCTTCGCCGGTCGTCGCATCGCACCTCCCTGGAGTCCCATCCAGCACAACATCCCCAACCGTGCCATCGCGAAACCGTACGGCACGTCCAGGATCCCGCCGGTCAGGCACGCCACAATCACATATATGTAATTCGCTGGTAGCCAAGAAGTTGCAGGTAAATCCCACAATCACCATGCGTCACAACACGCGACACTCGGTACGTTTTCGGCGTGTCGCGGACGAACCGGACCCGGCACACCCCGATCCGGGCATGAAAAAAGGGGCCCGGGACGAACCCGAACCCCGAACGGAGACACCGCCTCCCAGCGCGAACGCGCTACCCGACCGGCGTCGGCGCACCCACCGGCCGCTGCCCGCGCCGCACCTTCACCGCATACAACCCGCCGATCGTCGCGATCAGCACACCCAGGATGACCAGCGTGATCACCGTCCACGACACGGTCTCCGGCTGCTCGAGCCGATCCGCGAAAACCCGCGCGGCGTCGGTGGTGTGCTCGGGGCCGCGATACTTGGCCTTGTCCTCGGCCCACTCCAGGTGCCCGCGGGTGAACTGGTCGCTGTAGGTGCCCACCCAGTCGTCGCTGAAGACCACCACGGTGCCGTGCTCGATCTTGCCGACCTCGTTGGCCAGATCGCGCAGGTTCGCCTCGATCCCCGGATTGCCCTGCACCACAATGATGTCGAGCTGAACACCGTGCTCACGCGCGTCGGCGGCGATGGCGGCGAGCGCCTCCTGATCGCGTCCGGTGGGGGCGGCGACATGATCATCGGCGAGATCGGCGATGATGGCATTCAGGTCGGTGTTCGGCGGTAGTTCCGCCTTCGAGGGCGTGAAAACCGAGGAGTGCGGAGCGGTCACGAAACGCAGGGTACGGGACGGCGTGTCATATCACCTCACCGCGCCGTGCAAGTCACCTCACCGATCGCGCGAAATCGTGTCTCGCGCTGGGCGGAATCCCGGGCCCGACGGCCCGATAACCCGCCCCCGATGTGCTCACAGGACAAGCGTACTGTTAATGTCGGAAAACGGACGAGGCCCGCGCCTCGACGAGCCATCGGCACAGCCCCGCCGGTGGCCCTCCCATTCACAGACGAGTGGAGCTGAACGTGACGAGTATCGATACCTTCGGCGCCAAGGGCACCCTCGAGGTCGGAAGCAACTCTTACGAGATCTTCCGCCTCTCGGCCGTGCCCGGCACCGAGAAGCTGCCCTACGCCCTGAAGGTCCTCGCGGAGAACCTGCTTCGCACCGAGGACGGCGCGAACATCACCGCCGACCACATCCGCGCCATCGCCAGCTGGGATCCGTCGGCCGAGCCCGACACCGAGATCCAGTTCACGCCCGCCCGCGTGATCATGCAGGACTTCACCGGTGTCCCCTGTGTGGTCGACCTGGCCACCATGCGTGAGGCCGTCACCACCCTCGGCGGCGACCCGAACAAGGTCAACCCGCTCTCCCCCGCCGACATGGTCATCGACCACTCGGTCATCCTCGACGTGTTCGGCCGCGCCGACGCCCTCGAGCGGAACGTCGACCTCGAGTACGAGCGCAACTCCGAGCGCTACCAGTTCCTGCGCTGGGGCCAGGGCGCCTTCGACGACTTCCGCGTCGTCCCGCCGGGCATGGGCATCGTGCACCAGGTCAACATCGAGTACCTGGCCCCGACCGTCATGGTCCGCAACGGCCAGGCCTACCCCGACACCTGCGTCGGCACCGACTCGCACACCACCATGGTCAACGGCCTGGGCGTGCTGGGCTGGGGCGTCGGCGGCATCGAGGCCGAGGCCGCCATGCTGGGCCAGCCGGTCTCCATGCTGATCCCGCGGGTCGTCGGCTTCAAGCTGACCGGTGAGATCAAGCCGGGCGTGACCGCCACCGACGTCGTGCTCACCGTCACCGACATGCTGCGCAAGCACGGTGTGGTCGGCAAGTTCGTCGAGTTCTACGGCGCCGGCGTGGCCGAGGTGCCGCTGGCCAACCGCGCCACCCTGGGCAACATGAGCCCCGAATTCGGCTCCACCGCGGCGATCTTCCCGATCGACGAGGAGACCATCAACTACCTGCGCCTGACCGGCCGCAGCGACGAGCAGCTCGCGCTCGTCGAGGCGTACGCCAAGGAGCAGGGCATGTGGCACGACGCCGCCAACGAGCCCGCGTACTCGGAGTACCTGGAGCTGGACCTGGGCACCGTGGTGCCGTCCATCGCCGGCCCGAAGCGCCCGCAGGACCGGATCCTGTTGTCGGAGAGCAAGACCGCCTTCCGCAAGGACATCCGCAGCTACACCAACGACCCGGTTCCGCACACCGCGCTGGACGAGGCCCTCGAGGAGTCCTTCCCGGCCAGCGATCCGGTCGCCTCCGGCACCGCCTTCGACGAGAACGTTGTCGCGAACGCCGCCAACGGCAATGCCGGGCGTCCGTCCAAGCCGGTCAAGGTTTCGGACCCCGAGCGCGGTGAGTTCGTGCTGGATCACGGCGCCGTCGTGGTCGCGGGCATCACCTCCTGCACCAACACCTCGAACCCGTCGGTCATGATCGGCGCCGCGCTGCTCGCCCGCAACGCCGTCGAGAAGGGCCTCGCGTCCAAGCCGTGGGTCAAGACCAACATGGCTCCGGGCTCGCAGGTCGTCGCCGACTACTACGAGAAGGCCGGCCTGTGGCCGTACCTGGAGAAGCTGGGCTTCTACGTGGGTGGCTTCGGCTGCACCACCTGCATCGGTAACACCGGCCCGCTGCCGGAGCAGATCTCGGCCGCGATCAACGACAACGACCTGTCGGTCACCGCCGTGCTGTCGGGTAACCGCAACTTCGAGGGTCGTATCTCCCCCGACGTGAAGATGAACTACCTGGCCTCCCCGCCGCTGGTCATCGCGTACGCGCTCGCGGGCACCATGGACTTCGACTTCGAGACCGACGCCCTGGGCAAGGACCAGAACGGCAACGACGTCTTCCTGAAGGACATCTGGCCGTCCCCGCAGGAGATCGACGACACCATCAAGTCGGCGATCAACAAGGAGATGTTCACCAAGTCCTACGCCACCGTCTTCACGGGCGACGAGCGCTGGCAGGGTCTGAACACCCCCGAGGGCGACACCTTCGCGTGGGACGACAAGTCGACCTACGTCCGCAAGGCGCCGTACTTCGACGGCATGGAGATGGAGCCGGCCCCGGTCGAGGACATCAAGGGCGCGCGCGTGCTGGCGCTGCTGGGCGACTCGGTCACCACCGACCACATCTCCCCCGCCGGTCCGATCAAGCCGGGCACCCCGGCCGCGCAGTACCTGGACGCCAATGGCGTTGCGCGCAAGGACTACAACTCGCTGGGCTCGCGTCGTGGTAACCACGAGGTGATGATCCGCGGCACCTTCGCCAACATCCGGCTGCGCAACCAGCTGCTGGACGACGTCTCGGGTGGCTACACCCGCGACTTCACCCAGGACGGCGGCCCGCAGGCCTTCATCTACGACGCCTCGCAGAACTACCAGGCCGCGGGCATCCCGCTGGTCGTGCTGGGCGGCAAGGAGTACGGCTCGGGTTCCTCGCGTGACTGGGCCGCCAAGGGCACCCGTCTGCTGGGCGTCAAGGCTGTCATCACCGAGTCGTTCGAGCGCATCCACCGCTCGAACCTGATCGGCATGGGCGTTGTGCCGCTGCAGTTCCCGGCCGGCCAGTCCGCCGCGTCGCTGGGCCTGGACGGCACCGAGGTCTTCGACATCGAGGGCATCACCAAGCTGAACGAGGGTGTGACTCCGAAGACCATGAAGGTGACCGCCACCAAGGAGAACGGCGAGAAGGTCGTCTTCGACGCGGTCGTCCGCATCGACACCCCCGGTGAGGCGGACTACTACCGCAACGGCGGCATCCTGCAGTACGTGCTGCGCAACATGATTCGCGGCTAGTCACCGCGATACCGCCTCGGTTTCGAAGGGCTGTTTCGAAGCCGGGACGTGGTGGCAGGCGGTGGATCTCGCGATTGTCGCAGGTCCGCCGCCCGCCACGCGGCCCGCTCCCGGGCCGCTTCGCTCGTCGCTCGTGCGGGTTCCCCGATTTGGTCGCAAGATCGATAAGGAGAACCCGCACAACACGTTTCGGAGGAGCCAGTGCCCAAGGTCAGTGACGATCACCTCGCCGCCCGGCGCAGCCAGATTCTCGACGGAGCCCGCCGCTGCTTCGCCGAGTTCGGCTACGAGGGCGCCACCGTGCGTCGACTGGAGGAAGCGACCGGTCTGTCGCGGGGCGCGATCTTCCACCACTTCCGCGACAAGGACGCCCTGTTCCTGGCCCTGGCCCAGGAGGACGCCGGCCGCATGGCCGAGGTCGCGGCCACCCAGGGCCTGATCCAGGTCATGCGCGATATGCTGGCCCGCCCAGAGGATTTCGACTGGCTGGGCACCCGCCTGGAGATCGCCCGCCGCCTGCGCAACGACCCCGAATTCCGGGCCAACTGGGAAGAACGCTCCGAGGAGCTCACCGCCGCCACCGTCGCCCGCCTGGAACGCCGCAAGGCCGCCGGCGCCCTGCGCGACGACGTCCCCACCGAAGTCCTCCTCGGCTACCTCGACCTGGTCCTCGACGGCCTCATCGCCCGCATCGCCTCCGGCCACGCCAACGACAACCTCGAAGCCGTCCTCGACCTGGTGGAAGCCTCGGTCCGCCGCAAGCAGTGACGAACCCCTAGGTCGCCGGGCACTGAGATCATCCCTCGGTGAGTTACGCCGCGACCTTGCGGGGCGGATTGGGCAGGCCCAGTGCTTCATTCAGGCGATAGGCGCCACCGCGGCCATGGAAAACGGCCATCACCAACGCTCCGGCACCAATGCCGAGGACGTCCGGCCAGGGGTGTGCGGGCAGCTCCGCCGCATGGATCAGCAGGCCGGCGAGGATGAGTCCGAGCCAGCCGGCGAGGGCGTTCCGCAGGGGCGAGTTGCCCAGGACGTTCGGGAACTCTTCGCCGACAAGACCTTTGATGAAGTGCGGGAGGGCGTTCGCGCCCATGACTCCGGCAAGAACGGACAGCAGCACCGTGGACCACATCAGGCACCTCTTCAGTTTCAGTCAACAACGGTAGACCGAAACTACGCCTGCGGGGAGAATCGAGTCAACATCCGTAGACTGAACAAATGGATCCCGCCACCACTCGCGCACAGCAACGTCGGAATACCGAGGCCCGGATCCTGGCCGCCGCGGGGCGGCTGTTCGCCGAATCGGGTTACGACCGCACCACTATTCGCGCCGTGGCAGCCGAGGCGGACACCGATCCCGCGCTGGTGATGCGGTACTTCGGGTCGAAGGAGAATCTGTTCGCGCAGGTCGCGGTGGTGGGGAACGTGGAGGCGATCACGGGGACGCCCGAGCAGGCCGCCGAACTGCTGCTGAAAGCACTCACGGCCAAGCTCACCGAGGAACCGGTGAACGCGCTGGCGGCGATTCGGTCCATGCTCACCCACCCGGACGCCAC
>NZ_JBHZCS010000081.1:0-43242 GCF_042755705.1 Nocardia sp. NPDC059154 | reverse complement strand
AACCCGATCAGCGTCTGCCCCGACGACAGCTTGGCGATCTCGCTGTCGTTCGGCGCGGCGACCTTCACGACCACATCGGCGCTGTACGGATCACCTATCTCCGCACCAGCCTCCACATATGCGGAGTCCGGGATCGACGCTCCCAAGCCCGCCTCTGACTCGACAACAACGGCCACCCCTTGTTGCACAAGGCTCGGGATGGCTTTGGGCACCAAGGCAACTCGGCGTTCGCCGGCATCGATCTCACGAACGACGCCGACTCTCGTCCGGCTCGGAGTGCCGTCTCCAGCACTCTTCACTGTCTCCACTCGTTCAGGTCCTCACTGGTAATCACGGCCAGGCACCGCCCCGGTTGGGCCAGATACTTCAGGACGCTGTGCGGCTTCGGATGTACCGAAATGAAACAGCCTGTACAACGACCTGCTCGCGTCTGGTGGAGCGGCATCCCAAGAGTTATTGTATTGAATACTCACTCTATTAATAGCGTGTCGTCACCACCACTCGGAAACCAGGAGGAACTGATGTCGGAGCGAGTCACCATCGACATTGTCGACGGGGTCGCGGACGTCCGACTGAACCGGCCCAACAAGCGAAACGCCCTGGATCTGGCAATGTTCGGCGGACTGGTTCGCGCCGGAGACGATCTCAAACGGCAACGCGGACTCCGCGCGGTCGTGCTCTCCGGAGAGGGACAGGACTTCTGCGCCGGACTCGACTTCCGGGTCTTCGAGTCGATGCGTGACGACGAGGGATGGGCAGGAGCGATCGAGCTTCCGCCGGGGTCGGGACCTGCCAAGGCGGCCGGCCAGCGAGCCGCACACATCTGGACCGAGCTTCCGGTGCCCGTTATCGCCGCAATCAGCGGTCATGCACTCGGAGGCGGATTGCAGATCGCCCTCGGCGCGGACATCCGGATGGTGGCGCCCGATGCGAAATTGTCCGTCATGGAGATCAAGTGGGGTCTTGTACCGGACATGACGGGAACCCAGCTGCTGCCCGAGCTGGTCGGGCGCGATGTGGCCAAGGAGCTCACGTTCTCCGGGCGGATACTCAGTGGCACCGAGGCATTCGAGCTCGGCCTCGCCACCCGGGTCTGCGCCGATCCGCGCGGATCGGCGCTCGAGCTTGCGCATTCGATCGCCGATCGCAATCCCGAAGCGATCACCGCCGCCAAACGTCTGCTGGATCTGGCTGGCAGGGTTGATCTCGAAACCGGTTTCGCCGCAGAACAGGCCGAGATCGGCGCGCTGGTTGGCAGCGCGAATCAGGTCGAGGCGGTCAACGCGGAGTTCGAAGCACGCCGTCCGCGGTTCGCCGATCGGACCGAACACACCGGGTAGGACGAGCCGCACCGGAACCCGTGTAGCGGCTCACAGGAAGTGAGAGGGCAGTCGAAATGACCGCAGAACTTGTCGAATACGAGCGGTCACCGATGGGTAGTGGAGCGCCCAGTGGTCACAGCACCCGAGCCTGGCGTGATTTCCGTCGGCGATGCGCCCTGACCGCGGCCACCGAGGTGTTCGTCGCGCGGGGCTACCACGCCGCCACCATGTCGGAGATCGCCGAACGCGCGGGATTCAGCAAACCTGTTCTGTACAAACAGTTTTCGAGCAAGCTCGAACTGTACTTGGCGGTGTTGCAGCAACATATCGACACTCTCACCGAGAACGTGCGTCACGCGCTGCACTCCGCTGCCCCGAGCCGGGACCGCGTCCACACCGCGGTGAAGGCGTACTTCGACTTCATCGACAGCGAAGCTCAGGGCTTCCGGCTGGTTTTCGACTCCGACGCTTTGGCCGAACCCTCGGTGCAGTGGCGATTGGGACGGGCCGCCGACGCGTGCGTCGAGGCGATCACCGGGGCGATCGCGCAGGATGCCGCGATGAACACCACGCAGGCGCGCCTGCTGGCCGCAGGGCTCGTCGGAGCCAGCCAGTTCGCGGCGCGGTACTGGCTCGACACCGGCCGGACCAGCTCGAAAGCCGATGCCGTCGAGTCCGTAGTCGCTCTCTGCTGGGGTGGCCTGTCTCGGATCCCGCTGAGCCGGATCGAGCCGATCACCCTCCCGCCTGAAGGGGATTGACGCGTTGGTTACCACCGGACAACTTCGGCGCTCGGCGAGAACACGCGGGCCGCAGCCGAAAAGGCGTGCAGCCGCTCCGCGAGTCTGGTGGAGGGCATCGCACTTCCGCGACGTCCTCGCGCGATGATCCGAAGGCAGTTGGCTACATGCCTGCTGTCTGTGGGCCACGAATCAACCGGACGAGGCCACAGCGTCAGCGGACAAACCGCTGACGCTGTGCACCGAACACGGACTCACACAGCTGATCGCCGACGCCGGGCCACAGATAGCCACAGTTGTTGAAGCGGGTCGGTGAAGACTGGCGGCTGCTGAACAAGCAGGTGTCGGATCCCGAGCTCCGGAAGTCCCTCACGCCCGATTACAAAGCCGGATGTAAGCGACTCCTCCTCTCCAGCGACTACTACCCCGCAGTCGCAAGCTCCAACGTCGACGGAAGTGGCCGCGAAGCTGGACCAGCGTGGACGCTATGTCACTGCAACGGGATGTCCGCAGTCAGCCGGTCGACGAGAAAGGCGAGGATCTCGTCGCGGGCCGCGGCGGTCGGTTCCCCCGCCGTATCGATCAGATGCGCGGTGACCACACTGTGCGGGCAGCCGACGATCTGCGAGAAGAACGGCGGCGGAGAGGGATTCGCCGCGTCGGCGGGCAGCACTCGCGGCTCGAAACGCGGACCCAGCGCCGCGGAGTAGGCGGCGAAGCGCTGCGCGGTGCAGAAGCGGTCGCCCTCGAAGCGATAGGCGCGCACCACGAGATCATCGCGATCGAGTCGCTCCCGCACGGCCGCGAGCTCACCGGGCGAAATCTCCAGTCCGCCAGGCTCATCCAGTGGCAGCGACGGCTGGCACAGCACCGGCGCCAGCATCGCGGGCTCCAGCATCATGGTGAGCGCGAAATTCCCGGTGAAGCACATACCCAGCGCGCCGACGCCCAGACCGCCGCATTCGCGATGGGCCAGGGCTGCCAGCGCACGCAGCCACACCGCGACCGGGCTGGACTTGCCCGCACCGAAGGCCCGGAATTCCGCGCTGACACAGGCTCGTTCGAAGACTTCCACGCCCGCCTCCGCCCCCGGATAGGCACCGTCGCGGCCGAACAGTGACGGCAGGTAGACGGTGAGCCCGGCGTCTCGCACCCAGCGGGCGAAGCGAGCCACATCGGGACTGATGCCGGGCATTTCCGCCATGACGATGACGGCCGGTCCGCTGCCGCTGACGTACACCGTGCGGGCTGCTCCGTCGAGTGTGATCGACCGGGGTGCGAAATCGGCGAGGTCGTCGTCGAGAGGATCCTGCGGGAGAGATTGCTGCACACCCCATACCCTGTCGCAGCAGGTCAGCACACCACCATTGGCAAGATCGCCACCCTTCGGTCTAATCTCGCCACATGATTACCCACCTCGCGCTGGACGGTGTGCTCGAAGGTGCACTCGGTCTCGGTATCGACATCGTCGACACGGCAGCCGGGATCGCCGGTGACACGACAGGCGGGCGGCTGCGGCAGCGCGTCGCATCACTCGATGGGCTGCCGGTCCGATCCAGCGGTGGGCGGCTGATCAGCGTCGATACCGAAACCCCGCTCGGCGCGGCGGAGTTCGAACCCGGCGATATCCTGGTGCTGCCGGGGCCGTCCGCGTCCACCGAAGCGCGTGTCGAGGAACTGCTGACCCGACCCCAGACCATGCAGGCCGTCGAAATCATCCGGCGTGCTGCTGATTCCGGCGCTACGGTAGCTGCCTCCTGCTCGGCAGTCTTCGTGCTCGCGGCCTCGGGGCTGCTGTCGGGCCGGACCGCCACCACTACCTGGTGGCTGGCGCCGCTGTTGGCCCGCCGCTTCCCCGATGTCACCGTGCACTCCGATCGCATGGTGGTCGACAACGGCGAAATACTCACCGCCGGTGCGGCTTTCGCCCACACAGATCTGCTGCTGGCGCTGGTCGCCCGCCTCGGCGGCAGTGCGCTGGCCGAGCAGGTGGCTCACTACCTGGTGCTCGACGCCCGCATGTCGCAGTCGCGCTACATGGTGCTCGAGCATCTACGGGCCACCGACCCGGTGCTGCGCGCCGTGCAACAGCACGTGCACGCCAATCTGCACCGGCAACTATCGCTGGACGAATTGGCCAGTGTCGCAACGGTTTCTCCGCGCACTCTGACCCGCCGCATCCGTGACCGCGTCGGCGTCTCACCCACCCAGTACGTTCATCGCCTCCGGGTCGGGCAGGCGGCCACCCTGCTCACGACCACGCGCGAACCCGTCGACGTGATCGCGGGTGCGGTTGGTTACGCCGATCCGGCGGCCTTCCGGCGCATCTACCGCAGGCACACCGGCGAGACACCGACCGCCACCCGCACCCGCGCGGCCGAATCGACCTAATAGGAGTGCCGTTCACGGTCGTGTCGCCTGGTACATGAAGCCCTGTTCAGCCAAGTAGCCACCGCGATCACTGTTCTTGTTCGGTCGCCAGCGTGGAGTAGCGGTGCAGTGATGTCTTCGGGATGCCGGTCTTGCTCGTGATTTCACCTCGCACAGGTTCCAGCCGAGCCGGTCGAGTGTGTAGGCCACGATGGTGTCGCCGTCGAGCAGTTTGGCCAGTCCGGGCCGGTCGACGACCGCCCCGCTCTTCTTGTCGAGGTAGATCCGCTCATCTGGCAGGCCTGCGGCGGTGAGGGCGTCGAGTTGGCGTTCCAGGCTTTGCTTGGTGGTCGAGACTCGGGCGTAGCCGAGTTCGAGTCCGCCGACCGGATGCTGTGGTGCGTTCGCCATACCCGAAATATCGGAATTCGCTGCCGTACATGCCTTTCGGAACATCTTCGGTGGAACGATTTCCGGAACGAATGCCGTTCCGCTTCGCCCTGGTGTCCGATCACCGACCGCGGCGTGTTCGGTGCGGCGTCGGGTTGTTCCACTTCCAAGGAAGCGGAACAGATAGCCAACCCGGCTACCGCCCAGGACAAACGGACCTCGATGGCTTCAGGCGGCCTTACTTTGGGCCTGGGGCCAGCTTCAGGATTCCGGGGCCGTTCCTGACACCTGTCGAAGATGCCGCGCTCGTTCCGGGTCGTCGCGCCAACGCCTGCCGACCCGGAACGATCGAAATCACGGTCGGCTTCAGCTCGGTAGCCGTACTTGGTGGCCAGCGAGTGGTAGAAGTTCTTGCCCTTCGCCCCCATACCGCCGACATACATCGCCAGGTGCGGCTTCACCTGCTCCCGGAGCGGTTCGACGTTGTCACCGATGGCCAGCGCCGGGCTGGCATAGATTTCGAGTTCACCGAGGGCCGGATCGCGCTTGGCCTTGCCCCGGGTCAGCGCCGCTCCCCACACCGCATCGACCTTCTCCGGCAGCACGAGAAGCGGCTGCCATCCCTGGGCCAGCTCTGCGGCCAGCTCTACATTCTTCGGCCCCAACGCTGCCAGTAGAACCGGGATACGTTCGCGCACTGGGTGATTGATGAGCTTCAGCGACTTGCCCAACCCGGTGCCCGCTCCCGGCGGCAACGGGATGGTGTAGTGCGTGCCCGCGAACTCCAGCGGCTCACGTCGCCACACCTTGCGGCAGATCTCAATCACCTCTCGGGCTCTGCCGATGGGCGCGTCATACGGCACGCCGTGAAAGCCCTCGATCACCTGCGGACCGGACGCACCGATTCCCAAGATGTACCGCCCATCCGATACATAATCCAGTCCCGCCGCGGTCATGGCAGTCAGCGTCGGAGTACGGGTGAAGAGCTGCAGGATGCCCGAAGCCAGCTGTACCCGTTGGGTTTTGGCCGCCAGGTAGCCGAGGCCGCTGACCGCGTCGAACGAGTAGGCCTCGGGGACGAACACGATATCCAGTCCTGCCTGCTCCAGGTCTGCGACTTCAGCGGCGACTTCCCTGAAGCCGCCCGCGTAGTTGATGCCCAGTCCGATACGCATTGGCCGATTACTCCTATTATATTGAGTGTTCACTCTATTAATTTGTAACAGACGAAAGCCGAGGGCAGGCGTGAACACGTCATCCACCGCACAACGAGGCCCGCTTGCGGACGTCCGGGTCGTTGAACTGGCCGGCATCGGCCCCGCGCCGCACGCCGCGCTGCTACTCGCGGATCTGGGTGCAGATGTGGTGCGCGTACAGCGGCCGGGGCAGTTCCCCGGTTCCACGGAGCGGCCACAGTGGCGCGGGCGGACCATTGTCGAGGCCAACCTGAAGGATCCGGCCGACATCGAGAAGACTCTCGCCCTGATCGCCAAGGCCGATGTGCTGATCGAGGGCTTCCGGCCCGGCGTCACCGAGCGCATGGGACTGGGCCCCGACACGGCGCTGGAACGCAATCCACGCCTGATCTACGGCCGCATGACCGGCTGGGGCCAGTACGGCCCGATGGCCGACCGCGCCGGACACGACATCAACTACATCTCGCTCACCGGTGTGCTGAACGCCATCGGCCGCAAGGGCGAACGCCCCGTGCCGCCGCTGAACATGGTCGGCGACTTCGGCGGCGGTTCCATGTTCCTGGTCTTCGGCATCCTGGCCGCGCTGGTGGAACGCCAGAACTCCGGCAAGGGCCAGGTCATCGACGCTGCCATGATCGACGGCGCACTCGCGCTCTCACACATGATCTGGGGCATGAAGGGCGTGGGCCTGTGGTCCGATGAGCGCGGCACCAACCTGCTCGACACCGGTATGGCCTTCTACGACACCTACGAGACCTCCGACGGCAAGTACATGGCCGTGGGCTGCATCGAGCCCCAGTTCTACGCGGAACTGCTGCAGGGCCTGGAGATCTCGCCCGAGGGCCTGCCCAACCAGCTCGACCCCAACGGCCAGGACCAGCTGCGCAAGCTGTTCACCGAGAAGTTCAAGACCAAGACCCGCGACGAGTGGTGGGCGATCTTCGAGCACACCGACGCCTGCACCACCCCGGTCCTGACTTTCACCGAGGCCGAACAGAATCCGCACATCCAGGCCCGCACCGGGCTGATCGACATCGACGGCGTCGTGCAGCACGCCCCGGCCCCGCGCTTCTCGCGCACGCCGGCGGGCATCCCGACCCCGCCGCCGAACGAGGGCACCCCGATCGAAACGGTCTGGGCGGACTGACCTTCCGCGCACGGCCGAACGCCCCCTATGGAATTCCACAGGGGGCGTTGACTTTTCCGATGCGGCGGGTAGCTCCCGGACTTACGGGGCGACGAGCTGGATGTCGAGCTCGATGGCGATCTTGTCGCTCAGCATGGCGTTGGGCATGCCCGGGGCGACGTCGAACTCGCTGCGCTTGATGGTGCCGGAGGCGGTGAAGCCGGCGTGCTCCTTGTTGTCCTGCGGGAAGACCTGCACGCCGCCCCACTCGACCTCGAGGGTGACGGGCTTGGTGATGCCGCCGATGGTGGCCTCACCGGTGACCTCGAACTCCCCGCTCAGGGCGACGGGCTCGGGGACGCGGAAGGTCAGGTGCGGGCGGTTGGCGACATCGAGGATGTCGGCGCTGCGGACGTGGCCGTCGCGCATCTCGTTGCCGGTGTCGAACGAGTCGAAGTAGATGGTGGCCTCGATGGCGGCCTCGCCGGCCTCGTTGACCACGAAGCCGGTCTCGAAGCGGTTGAAGCGGCCGCGGACCTTGGAGATGCCCAGGTGCTTCACGGTGAAGTTGACCGAGGAGTGGGCGGCATCCAGGGTCCAGGAGCCGGGGGCGAGGGTGGTCTGCTCGGAAGTCGTCATGTCAACCACTCTAAGTGGACTTCGGTCCGGTTATCCACACCGTGGTTATCCGGGGACTGCCAGGGCGCGGATAACGGAACCAGGACCAGGCAGTATGGAAGGGTGTCCCGTTCCGAATTCGCCGAGTTCCTGATCGCCCGCCGCGCGCAACTGCAGCCCGAGGACGTCGGACTGCCCGCCGGGCGGCGACGGCGCACACCCGGCCTGCGCCGCGAGGAGGTGGCCGCGCTCGCCGGTGTCAGCGCAGACTACCTGGCCCGCCTGGAACAGGGACGCGACACCAACCCCTCCACCGCCGTGCTGGCCGCCCTCGCGGAAGCCTTGCGGCTCAACGAGATCGAGAAACACCACTTCGGCAAGCTGGCCCTCGGGCTGGAGCAGAAGGCTTCCTGCCCCGCATCCGGGCAGGCCCGGGAACAGGTCTCCGAGACCATTCAGGCGGTCATCGACGCCCTGCAGCCGACGCCCGCGCTGGTGCTCGGGCGCTGGCTGAACCTGCTCGCCGGAAACCCCTCCTTCCGCGCCTTCGCCGAACCCCTCGGCATGTTCGACGCGGAGGCGCACGGCAACTTCGCCATCTACGTCTTCGCCCACCCGGCCGCCCAGCAGACCTTCCTGAACTGGTCCGACGTCGCCGATATGGCTGCTTCGTCCCTGCGCGCCGCCGCCACCCGGTTCCCCGACGACCCGTCGGTCGAGGCCGTCGTCACCGCCCTGAACCGCTACCCGGAGTTCGAACGACGCTGGCGCGAGCACCGGCTCACCGATTTCCGATCCCTCGTGCTGAAGATTCAGCACCCCGCCCGGGGTGCGGTCGAGGTGGAGGTCGAGACCCTGGATCCGGCCGCCGACCAGACCGTCATGGTCTGGCTGGTCGACCGCCGCCAGGCCCGCACGCCCGGATTACGGCTGGTCAACGAATAAAAGCCGCAGGTTCCGGGGGTTTCGTTCCCGCTGCCGGGGCGGGTCGGGCCATCTACAGTTGAGCCATGGCTCGGAATTGGCCGATGGTCGAGCGGGTGAAAGAACTCGAATCGATCAGGTCGGCACTCACCGGCGACGAGTTCGTCGGGGCGGTGCTCACCGGTGACGCGGGGGTCGGCAAGACCACGCTGGCGCGGCAGGCCACCGCCGCCGTCGGCGGCAATATCCGCTGGGTCGCGGGCACCGAATCCGCCCGCAGCATTCCACTCGGGGTCTTCGCCCACATGGTGGGGGTGTACACCGCCCACGATCCGGTGACCTTCATGGCGGCCGCGCGCGAGGCGCTGCTCGCCGACGGGCACACCATCATCGGCGTCGACGACGCCCATCTGCTCGACCAGCTCTCGGCCACCCTGCTGCTGCAGCTGGCCCTCGACAAGGCCGCCCACATCGTGTGCACCGTACGCAGCGGGGTGCAGGTGCCCGACGCGGTGACCTCGCTGTGGAAGGACGGGCATCTGCTGCGCATCGACCTGAAGCCGTTCACCCAGCGCCAGAGCGTGGAACTGGTGGAATCCATGCTGGGCGGGCAGCTGGAGGGCTTCACCGCCAACCTGATGTGGGAATCCTCCGGCGGCAACGCGCTTTTCCTGCGGCACCTGGTCGAGGGCGCGCTGGAGGCCGGGACGCTGCGGCAGGTCAGCGGGGTGTGGCAACTGCGCGGGCGCGCGGCCGTCACCTCGGAATTGGCTGCGCTGCTGGAGGATCGGGTCGAGCAGCTGCCCGAGTCGGTGCTGCGGGTGCTGGAACTGCTCACCTTCTGCGAGCCCATCGACCTGGACGTGCTCTCCGAACTCGCGGGCGAGGAGGCGGTGGAATCCGCCGAATCACGCGGTCTCATCAGGATTGTCGAGAACAGCCATCAGCTGCTGGTGCGTTACAACCATCCGCTGTTCGGTGAGGTGATCCGTCGGCGACTGGGTATCGCGTCGGCGCGGCGGCTGCGCGGGCGGCTCTACTCCTCGCTCCGGGACCGGCCCATCAACTCCGCGTCCGAGCGCATCCGATTGGCCGAATTGGCGTTGGACAGCGACAAATCCGCGGATCTCGAGCTGTTCCAGGCGGCGGCCGCGGATGCCATCGCGCTGGCGAATCTGCCTCTGGGCGAACGGTTCGCGCGCGCGGCGGTGGAACGCCAGGGCGGAGTGGAGGCCGCTGACCTGCTGGCCCGCGCGCTGTTGTGGCAGGGGCATCGCATCGAGGCCGAGCGCACACTGGCCGGATTCGATCCGGACGAGATGAACGAGGTGCAGCTGGCGCGCTGGGGCAGCACCCGGGTGTCGAACCTGCTGTGGTCCATGGGCGACGCGGATCGCGCCGATACCGTGCTGGAATCGGTGCGACACCGGGTCACACATCCGAAAATTGTTGCGACACTGGATGGTCTGGCCTCCGCGTGCGCGGTCAACGAGAACCGGCTCGACGATGCGTTCGCCCTCGCCGAGCCGGTAATGTCCGCCCCGGACGCGCCACCGTGGGCGGTGTACTGGGCTGCCTTCGGCGGCGGACTCGCCCTCGCGCTCATGGGACGCGGTGAAGCCGCCCGGCAGTATGCGGCCCGCTCGCACGCCGTGGAGTCGCATATCGACGGATTGAACCGATTCATCTCCACACACGCGGAAGTGCTGGCCCTGACCTTCATCGGCGAGTTGGAAGCCGCGCGCCGATGCGCCAATACGCCCTACCCGTTCTCCTCCCCCGGCCAATATCTGGCCTGGGGCATGGCCAAGATCCTGCAGGGCACCGTGGACGTGGCGCAGGGCCAGTTCCCGCAGGGCATCGACAATCTCGAGCAGGCGCTCGCGGCGCTCACCACGGAGGGCGCGGCGTCCTGGATGTTCCCCGCCCAACTGCGGCTGGCGGAGGCGTACTCGGCGCTCGGGCGGCCCACCGAAGCGGCGGAAGCCATTGCGGCGGCGACCCTGCGAGGCGGGCGTCACAGTGCCGTCTATGAACCGCTGCTCGGACTCGTGCGGGCCATGCAGACGGCCGCCGAGGGCACCGCGACACCGGCCGTCCGGCTCGCGCTGGGGGCGGCGGATCTGGCCGCACGCACCCACCAGCACGCCATCGAGGCCATGGCGCTGCACGCCGCCGCCCGTTTCGGCGATCAGTCGGTCGGCGGGCGGTTGGCGGATCTTGCGGCCCGCATCGACGGGCGGCTGGTGCAGGTGCAGGCGCGGCACGCGGTGGCGGTCGCGGCCCACGACGGACCCGGATTGGATACCGCCGCAGCGGAATTCGAGGCAATCGGGGCGCTGCTCTCCGCGGCGGACGCGGCCGCGCAGGCCGCCTCCGCGCACGAGCGGGCGGGTGACCGCCGGCGACTGCTGGAATCCGCGGCAACCGCCAATCGGCTGGCGGCCGCCTGCGGCGGCGCGTCCACCCCGGCGCTGCGGCAGTCCGCGCAGCCGCTGCCGTTGACCGCGCGCGAACGGGAGATCGCGAATCTGGTGGCGGCCGGGCTGTCCAACCGGCAGATCGCGGACCGGCTGACCGTCTCGGTGCGGACGGTGGAGGGGCACCTGTACCGGGCGTGCATCAAGCTCGATGTCACCGATCGGGAGGCGCTGGCGGAATTGATGCGCGGAGGGACGCCTTCGGGCAAATCAGCAAAGCTGACCTGATCCGGATCGAGTAATGAATACCGGCGTGCTCCGCCACGCCGTCCCCCTGCCGCCGGCGTCCTGCCGCTGGAACTTCGCACCCCCAATTCGAGGCGCTGATCTGCGTCGATGCGGATAGGGCCGATGCACGGCCAAGCCGAGCCACGGGTTCCCGCGAATAACCGGTAGTCATGGCCGGTCTCGGAACCGGCGCAACGAAATATGTTGGAAGGCAGGTGTTTCGACGTGGTCGGTCGGGATCGTGAAGTGAAGGGCGCCGTGGCTCGGCGGGCGATCGTCGTGAGCGTCGTTCCGCTGGCGTTGGCAGTGGCCTGCGCGAATACGAGTGACCACTCGGCCAAGTCGGCGCAGGGCAGCTCGACCCTGGCCGCCGTGCAGCCGGCTGGTACCCGCGCCCCGGCCAATACCGGTGCCCCGGAAGCGAATCCGCAGCCGGGTGCGGCGGCCCCGGACGCCGCGGGCACCGCCGGCCACTCGAGCTCCGTCCAGTCCGTCCCGCGCCCCGGCGCCGCCCAGCCGGGCGTGGCCCTCCCGGCCCGTGACCAGGATCGCCCCGGCCCGCGTCCGAGCCTCGCGCAGCCCGGCGTCACCGTGCCGAATCACCCACTGCCGCAAGCACAGTCGCCGTCGCAGGCCGACTACCCGATCCCCGCGAACTTCCGCCCGATCCCGAATCACGAAGCGGCACCGGCGGTCGACTTCCGAACCCTGCACGCCCCGACGCTGGTGGACCCGGTCCTCCCGATCGCCCCGCCCCCGCGCACCGTCCGCATCGGCGACTTCACCACCCCCGCCCCGGACCAGCTGCCAGACGACATTCTCGACACCGTCAACGGCGCAGCCGCCGACACCGAAGCCGGCCTGGCCACCGGCCTCAACTCCATCGGCGTAAACCCGAGCCGCTCCGACAAGATCGCCGCGGGCACCCTCGGCGGTGCGGCGATCGGCGGGGGCGTCGGCGCCATCGGTGCGGGCGTTCCGGCGGCGCTGCTCGGTGCGGCAGTCGGCGGCGCGATCGGCGCGGGCGTCGGCGCTGCGGTCGGATTCGGGCTCGGTTCGGCCGGCGCGGTCGTGGCGCCGTGGACCGCGCCGATCGACGTCCCGGGCGGCACAGCCGGTGGGGCGCTGATCGGCGCAGGTGTCGGCGCTGCCGCTGGAGCCGCGGCCGCGGGCATCCCGGCCGCACTCGCCGGGGGAGCTGTGGTCGGAGCGGGCGGCGCGGCGCTGGGTGGGTTCCTGGGCGGCGCGCTCTGACGCACATCTTCCGGCGATACGGGGCATCCGCACCAGGCTTTCGGTGCGGGCGCCTTCCATATGGCGGCGATCAGAAGAGGGTGGGTTCGCCGAAGCCTGGAGTGCGTTCGATTTCCAGGAGGCGCTGTTTGGTGGTGAGGCCGCCGGGGGCGGAGAAGCCGTGCAGGGCGTGGTCGGCGGCCAGTACCCGGTGGCAGGGGATGATCAGGGGGATCGGGTTGCGGCCCAGGGATTGTCCGACGGCCTGGGCGCCGCCGGGGGCGCCGATGCGGTTCGCCACCGCGCCGTAGTTGAGGGTGTGACCCGGGCCGATGGCGCGGGTCACCTCGTAGACGGCGCGGTCGAAGTCGTTGAAAGCGGTGGTATCCAGGGGGATCCAGCGGAGGTCGTCCAGGTCGCCGGTGAGGTGGGCGCGGATGCGGTCGATGGCCGTGGCCAGCTCGGCGGTGGGCTCGGCCTCGTGGATGTCGGCCAGGCGGTGGCGGCGCAGGATGTGGGTGCGGGTGGCCGCGGGGTCGCGGTCGGGAAGGGCGAAGCGCAGGACGCCGGTGGCGCTCCAGGCGATGGCGCACACGCCGATCGCGGTATCGAAGAGCGCCGCCGACGCCAGGGGTCGGGCCGGGGCGGACATGAGGCCAGTGTGCACGGTGGCACCGACAAGAATCCGATTCAAGTCCAGTTGGCTAGAACTGGACTGATTCTCCTCGGCACGGGATGGTGGACAGGGCGGCCACGGCCGGAGCGCTGCGACGGAATCGCCGCGCGGGAGCCGGCGGGCAGGCATCCGGGCGGAACGACGCAATGGCCGCGAGGTCCGAATACTGCCGGGACGCTTCATATTCGGCGACCGACCAGTCCGACATGGGAGCATGCGGGCGATACCGCTCCAGCAGCTCGCCCCAGCGCTCACCGGGCTTGGGCGCATACCGGTACACGAGACCGGCGAAAGCGGCGACGATCAGAATGGAGACCAGCAGAGCGACCATGAGCCCATAGTGGCTCGGGCCCGGACTTGAAGAAAATATCCAGTACCCCGATACTGGCCTGTATGGCGACACGAGTGATCGGCGCGGCCAGCCTGACGCGCGACCTGGGCCGGTGGCGGAACGACGAACCGGGCGCCCCCGCCGACAATGGCAAGCGTGCGGCTCGGCCCGCCTACGTGGCACTGGCGGAGAGCATCCGCCTGCTCATTCACGACGGCCGCGCGCCGCTCGGCGTCGCGCTGCCCAGCGAGCGCGATCTGGCCACCGCCCTCGCGGTCAGCCGCACCACCGTCACCTCCGCGTATTCCCTGCTGCGCGAGCACGGTTACCTGATCAGCCGCCAGGGCTCGCGCAGCACCGTGGCGCTGCCGCCGACCGTGGTGCACGACGGCGCGAAGCCCGCGCGCAGCATCCTGGCCATGATGGCGCAGCCGGAGCTGCCGACCATCGACATGACCTACGCCGCCATGTCCGCCCCGCCGCAGATGACCGAGGCGTACTCCTTTGCCCTGCAGGGGCTTCCGACCTATCTCGGCACGCACGGCATGGACCCGGTGGGTGTGCTCATGCTGCGCGAGGCGCTGGCTCGCCGCTACACCGAGCGCGGGCTGCCCACCGAGCCGGACCAGATCCTCATCACCCTGGGCGCGCAGCACGGTCTGCGGCTGCTGCTCAATGTGCTCACCACCCCGGCCGAACGCGTACTCATCGAGCACCCCACCTACCCGAACGCCATCGAGGCGATTCGCGATGTGGGTGCGCGCCCGGTTCCGGTGCCCATGCGCCCGGACGGCTGGGATCTGGACGGAATCCGCAGTGCCGCACGGCAGACCGCAGCCAGCGTCGCCTACCTGATTCCGGACTTCAACAATCCGACCGGTCACCTGCTCGACGCCGAGGGCCGGGCGGAGCTGGCCACCATCGCCCGCGAGACCCGCATGACGGTGATCGTCGACGAATCCATGGTGGACCTGAACCTCACCGACCTCGAATCTCCACCCCCCGCCGCCGCTTTCGCCCGCAATTCGGAGATCGTCACCATCGGTTCGGCCTCCAAGTCCTTCTGGGGCGGCCTGCGCGTCGGCTGGGTCCGCGCCAACCAGGCCCTGATCACCAAACTCCTGGGCACCCGCTCCACCGTCGACCTCGGCACCCCCGTCATGGACCAGCTGGCCACCGTCCACCTGCTCCGCAATGCCGACGAGATCCTCACCACCCGCCGCGACCAGCTCCGCTCCCGCCGCGCGGTCCTGCTCGAAACCCTCGCCGAGGAACTCCCCGACTGGCGCGTCACCGAGGGCGTCGGCGGCATGTCCGTGTGGGCCCAACTTCCCGCCCCGGTCTCCACCGCCTTGGCCGCCACCGCCCCCAACCACGGCGTCTTGCTAGCCGCCGGACCACGTTTCGGCGTCCAGGGCGCCTTCGAACGCTTCATCCGCCTCCCCTTCACCCACGAGGAATCGGACCTGCGAGTCGCCGTGAAGTCCATCGCGGCGGCCGCCGCCGCCCTCAACCCGCACGCCGCCGACCCCCTGGCCCCACTCATCACCTACTGACGTCACCCAGCCAGGCGGCGCTACACGACCCCGAGACCCGCAATATGCCCTGAAACGGCTCGCGCCCGCCGCGAAAGCGGCGGGCGCGTGTTTTCCGCTCAGCGACAACTGATTTCGCAAGATGCGGGTAACTCACCGGGTACGACCAGAATCGGTTCGGCACCTATCCGCAGGCACGGATGCAGAACCGGCAACGGCACTCAGCCGCCCGCTAAAGTCGCGGGGAGGCGGCAACGTCGTGGCGGACGATGGTCTGGTCACGACCCGGGCCGACGCCGATGCACGAAACCCGTGCTCCCGATAGTTCTTCCAGGCGCTCGACGTAGGCCCGGGCGTTGGCCGGGAGCTCCTCGAAGGTGCGGGCACCCGAGATGTCCTCCCACCAGCCGGGCATTTCCTCGTAGATCGGCTTGGCGTGGTGGAATTCGGTCTGGGTGGTGGGCATCTGCTCGACCCGCTCGCCGTCGATCTCGTAGGCGACGCAGATCGGGACCGTGTCCAGGCTGGAGAGCACGTCCAGCTTGGTGAGGAAGTAGTCGGTGATGCCGTTGACGCGGGTGGCGTAGCGGGCGATCACGGCGTCGAACCAGCCGGTGCGGCGGGCGCGGCCGGTGGTGACGCCGACCTCGCCGCCGGTCTTGGCCAGGTAGGTGCCGGACTCGTCGAAGAGTTCGGTCGGGAACGGGCCGGAGCCGACGCGGGTGGTGTACGCCTTCAGGATGCCGAGCACCGTGGTGATCTTGTTCGGGCCGACGCCCGCGCCCACCGCCGCGCCACCCGCGGTCGGGTTGGAGGAGGTGACGTACGGGTAGGTGCCGTGGTCGACATCCAGCAGGGTGCCCTGCGAACCCTCCAGCAGCACAATCTCATCGCGCTCCAGCGCCTGGTTGAGCAGCAGCCGGCTGTCGGCGATGCGGTGCTTGAAGCCCTCGGCCTTCTCCAGCACCTCGTCCACCACCTGCTGCGGGTCCAGCGCGCGGCGGTTGTAGATCTTCACCAGCACCTGGTTCTTGAATTCCAGTGCGGCCTCGACCTTCTGGGTGAGGATCTTCTCGTCCAGCACATCGGCCACGCGGACGCCGACGCGGGCGACCTTGTCCTGGTAGCAGGGACCGATGCCGCGGCCGGTGGTGCCGATCTTCTTGTTGCCCAGGAAGCGTTCGGTGACCTTATCGATGGCCACGTGGTACGGCATGATCAGGTGCGCGTCGGCCGAGAGCAGCAGGCGGGATGTGTCCACACCGCGCTCTTCCAGACCGGCGAGTTCGGCCAGCAGCACACCCGGATCCACCACCACGCCATTGCCGATGACGTTGGTCACATCGGGGGTGAGGATGCCGGACGGAATCAGATGCAGCGCGAAGCTCTCACCATTGGGCAGCACCACGGTGTGACCCGCGTTGTTGCCGCCCTGGTATCGAACTACCCACTGGACCCGATCGCCGAGCAGATCGGTTGCCTTGCCCTTGCCCTCGTCGCCCCACTGGGCGCCGATCAGCACGATTGCCGGCATGTGAGTGTCTCCTACGGGTTCGACGCGCAGCCCCTCTGGTGCTGCAGCTACCCGCCGTCAGAAGGCGGTGGCCGTAGGCACACTTTACGGGAGTCCCCCATGAGTCCCGAGAGGCGGCATACCCGCAGTTCGCGGCCCGGCTCGATTCTGGACTGCGCTCCGCCTCCCCGCGCTCGGAGCGGAAACGGGAGCGAAGCGGAGGAGGGAAGAATCGAGCTTCCGGCTCCATAGACCTGCGCCTTGGCCGCGAACCCGCCCGGAGCGAAGCGGAGGGCAAATCCGGCACCGTAACGGATGCGCAGCGAGGACAGCGTGGCAAATGAGACAGGGCTATGGTGGCACGGGGAGAGGACCGGCGGGGGTCCATCGGATATGCAGCGAGGCGGATAGGTGTTGGCAAGCCAGAGGAGGGTGTTCGGCAGTTGAGTACCCATGTTCTCCGCTGCGACGGCGCGCCCGTTCCCATCGCGCTGGCATCCCTGTCCCTCACCCAGACCTCCGCCATTCCCGATACCGGCGCTCTGGACGAGTTGCTGCCGGTCATGGCCGCGGACAGCCTGCCCCGGCTCATCGTGCTCGGTGAGGATGCCGGATTGGCCGCGGTCCTCACCCATCTGATGCGCACCGAACGCCTCGGCGTCGAAATCGGTTATGTGCCCATCGATCGCACCTACGGCTCCCGCGCCTACGAGACCGGTACCGGTTCCGCCGCCGCCAAGCGCGCGCTGGAGGGGAAGGCCATCGCGACCCCGCTGATTCGCGACGACACCGGCAAGGTGCTGATCGGCCGCGCCACCCTGGTCGGCGAGGCGGGCGCGAAGCTGGAGGGCGAGGCCTACGTCGACGACACCCGGCTGTTCACGGGAAAGGTCGCGGCACTACATGTTTCGCCCATGCTGGAGATGCCCGGCCTGCATGCCACCGTGCAGCGCGGCCTGCGCAAGAAGCGCTGGGTCGAGGGGCGCGCCATGCAGCTGGGCACCAGCGGCGCCATTGTCACCCGCGACGGGATCACCACCGATCGGGTGGTGAAGCGCTCCACGTTCTATCGGCATCACGAACCTTGGCTGCTGGTTCGCTGATTCACCCCCAGAATGGGTAACGGCGTACAGCAGAGCCGACCAGTTGGGAGTATCAGGTGAATTACCCGCGCGCGGTGGGCCGGGCATCCGGAGCGGTCCGGCCCAGTCCGGTGTTCCTACTGGTCGTGGTGATCACGGTGGCGGGCGGAGCGCTCGCCTGGGACGCCGACTACGGTTCGCGCCAGGCCCAATTCGGTGTTTTCATCCTGGTGGTGGCGGGCTGGATCGTCTCCATCTGCCTGCACGAATTCGCGCACGCGTATGTGGCGTGGCGGGCCGGGGACCGCGAAGTGGAGATGCGCGGGTATCTGACCCTCAATCCGCTCAAGTACAGCCATCCACTGCTGTCGATCGCGCTGCCGGTGGTGTTCATCGCGCTCGGCGGGTTCGCGCTGCCCGGTGGTGCGGTGTACGTGCACTCGCACAACTTCAGCCCGCGGGTACAGCGGATCCTGAGCGGCGCCGGGCCCGCGGTGAACGCGCTGTGCGCGATCGTGCTGCTGGTGATCGTGCGGTTCTACGGCAGCACACATTCACACGCGGCATTCTGGTTCGGGCTCAGTTACCTTGCGTTCCTGCAGATTACGGCGACCGTGCTGAACCTCATCCCGATTCCCGGCACCGACGGGTACGGGATTCTGGAGCCGTCGCTGAGCTATCAGACGCGGCGGTCGCTGGATCAGATCAAGCCGTTCGGCATCCTGATCCTGTTCGCGCTGCTGTTCACGCCGGAACTCAACCGGCTCTTCTTCGACGCGATCAACGCGCTGTTCGAATTGTCCGGGCTGCCGGGCAGCTGGTGGTCGGCGGGCAGCGCGCTGACGCGCTTCTGGCTCTGACCCGGGTGGGCCGCCCGGACGACCCGGTGCCGGGCGGCCCATCGCAACGACATCGGTCCGGAGAAACCGTTGCCACCCTTCGTTGCGAGTCCGGAACCGGACTACCCCTCGTAAATCCGGCCTGATACGAACGGTAGAGGGACGCAAGCGGTTCGACGCGAGTAGCGGACTACCCGAAGATCAAGAGCAGGCCCCCCGCAGGCGAATCGAACATACCTGCAATTCCGGTCTCGGGCCTACCCGTGATTCGGGCGGAGGTGGATGCGGATCAGTCGATCGGCGTGACATAGGGATGCGGGACGGTCGGCGGCAGCAGCGCCATGGCGGAGAGCCTTCGTATCCCGCACACCTGCATGAGATCCACGACGATGGAACGCAATTGGGCGAAGACCACGTGGGCGGACAGGCCCGCCCCGGTCACCAGATCCTTGGTCGCGCCCTTGCCGACCGAGCGCAGCACACGGGTCGCCTCGGCTGGATCGGGCTTCTCGTCCGGGTCGGCCAGCATCATGCGGCGCACCACATCCACGGCCTGACCGAGTTTCTCGACCTCCGCGACCAGGCCCGGATTCAGCACCTCGTCGTCGCGCACCGAAGTGAGCGCGCGGCGCAGCAGCACGCGGGTATTGCGGACCGCGTTGTCGAGCGGGTCCGCGGCCAGCCGCAGGCGCTGCAGGCGGGAGCGAGAGTTCCAGTACAGCGGGGAGATTCGAATGATCTCCCGGCTGCCCTCCAGGGTATTGCGCATGGCGTCGATCGCACCCTGGGTGCCGCGCACGGTCTCGAGCGCCGTCTTGATCTTGGCGGCATCCTGCTCGAGCAGGCCGTCCGCGCACTCGGTGAGGGCATTGCCCATCACCTCGAGAATCCCGGCGGCCTGCTCCCGAGCGCGGCGGACCGGATGCAGCGGGATCGCCGCCACCACCACGATGCCGACCAGACCACCCACCAGCGCGTCGATCATGCGCAGCGACGCACCACCCTGACCGGGCGGATAGAGCGTTGCCACCAGCACCGCGGAACTGGCCGCCTGCATGGTGATGACCGGGCCGCCGTCGAGGAAGACGGCGGCGCACATGGCGATCACCACCAGCAGCACGATCTGCCAACCGCCGGTGCCCACCCGGGAGACGAACAGGTCGCCGATGCCGATGCCGACGGCCACGCCGACGATCAGCTCGACCGACCGGCGCAGCCGCGCACCGAACGACAGGCCGATGGAGATCATGGCGGCCATGGGCGCGAAGAACGGGCGCTCGTGCCCGATCACATTGTGGGCGATGAACCAGGCCACGCCCGCGCCGATCGCGCACTGCACGATCGGCAGCAGCGAGGACCGGACGCGCCCCGCGGCCCTGCGCGCGCGGGTGACGCTGCTCTCCCGGGCAGCGTCGAAGGTTTCGCCCAGGCCGCTGCTCAATTCAGTCGAGGCCGAGCTCGGCGGCCGCGCGGGGGTCGCAGTCCTCGAGCAAGTCCAGGCAGCGCGCGTACTCGTCGGTCTCGCCGATGGCGCGAGCGGCCTTCGCCAGCGCGCCGACGCTGCGCAGGAAGCCCCGATTGGGCTCGTGGCTCCACGGCACCGGGCCGAAGCCCTTCCAGCCGTTGCGGCGCAACAGGTCCAGGCCGCGGTGGTAGCCGGTGCGCGCGAAGGCGTAGGCGGAGATGATGTCGTGGTTGATCTCGCCTTCCGCGGCTGCGCCCCGCTCCAGCGCGGCCTCGGCCAGGTAGGCCCAGGCGATGGAGGCGGTCGGATGCGCCGCGGCAACCTGCACCGGGTCCTGTTTCTGGAGCAGCGCGTCCTCCGCGTCGATGTTTTCCGGGAGGAGGACCGGCTGCGGTCCGAGTAGATCGCCGAAGGAGGTCATGCCGATCATTCTGCACCGCCGTCCGGAATGCTCAGTAGGCTGACCGTCGAATCACAGTTCCGCCGAAGCAAGGGGTGTAGCGCGTGTCCGACCCGAAAGACGACCAGCAGCCGCAGGGTCCTGCCAACTCGGCATCCGGCGCCGAGGACACCGCCGCCCCCAAGACTCCGACCGACCAGTCCGCGTCCCGGCCCAGCGGCCCCGCCCCGAGCAACCCCGCGAAGGGCCCCGGCGCACCGAGCGATGCCGGCGCCGACGACGCTCCCCCGACCGCGGCCACGGAAGTGATTCCCACCGCCGACTCCCGCACCGAGGAGATCCGCACCGGCGCAGCCGAACCCGCACCGGCCGGCTCGAAGCGGGCCCCCGGCCAAGGCAAACCGGCCAACCCGCCGCCCGCCAAGTCCGGCTCGGCCGGTTTCGCCACCATCCACTACGAAACCCCCAAGTCCGCCGGACGCATCCAGCCCCCCGCCCCGCAGAGCACCCCGGGCGGCCAACCCCCGGCCGCCGCGCGCCAGGGCTCGGGCGAATTCGTACCCCAGAACACCTCGAGCGCCCGGCCCGCGGCCCCCGGCGCGGCCGGCAAGCAGAACCCGCCCGGCACCCAACCCGCTGCGGCCCGGCAATCCGCCCCCGCCCGACAGGCTCCCGCCGCGGGCGCCGCACCGCGACCGGGCACCCCGAAGGCCGCCGAACCCGCAGCGGGACAGACAACCCGCCCGGACACGAACGCGGCGACGCCATCGAACGCAGCCGCTGAGAAGTCCACTGGCGCTGAACAATCCGGACCCGGCGCAAAACCACAGGCCGCAGGCGATGCGCAGCGCCCGGACGCGTCCTCGACCTCCGGAGCGAAGCAGGGGCAGCCCGCCCCGGCCGACCCGAAGGGTTCGAGCGCACCCGCGCAACAGAACGCCGGTGGAAAGCCGCCTGGCGCGGAGCAGTCCGGCCCGGGCCGGCAGGCGGCGACGGACGATGCTCCTACGCAGTTCATTCCGATTCAGCGGCCGAGCGGGGAGAAGCCTGCCGCGGGCGAGGCCGCCGCGGCGGATGCGACCACCCAGTTGATTCGGATTCAGCAACCCGGGAAGGCGGCGAACGGCGGCGCCGCGAAGGCCGGTTCCGCGCCTGCGGCTGCCGGGAAGCCGGGTGGAGCCGCGAGCGATGCGGCGCAGGGGAAGCCCGCGCCGCAGGATGTTCCCACCGAGGGGATGCCGCAGGCGGATTCGCAGCCGGAGGATCGCAAGGCCGCCGCGGACGGCGGTGAGTCGAAGGATGCCGGTAAGGCGAAGGACGGTGACGCGGCGGCCGAGAAGGCCGGCGGGGCAGGCGATTCCGGGGCGAAGCGGGACGGCGATTCCGGCGACGCCACCGGCGGGGACGCGAAAACCGTTGTGATCAAGAAGGTTCCGAGTCCAGCGGATGACGCTACGACGGCGTTGCCCATCGTGTCCGGGGACCAGGCGACCGAGAAGATCCGGGTGTCGGGGCCGCAGGGGCGGGCGGTCAGCAAGCTGCCGCAGACGCCGCGGGTGAACGCGGGGCCGCGGAATGTGGGGCCGAAGGGGAACGCGCCGGCGCCGGACGCCCCGGTCGAGGAGACCCGGCCGTCGCCGCCGCGACCGCCGATGGGGCCGCGCCGGCCCGCGACCGCGCCGTCACCGGCGGATATGCAGCCGACCACGCCGGGACAGCCCATCGGCGGTCCGCGCATCGCCCCGCCGCAGCGGGTCGGGGCGGGTGCGCCGCCGCAGGGTCCGCGCGGCCCGCAGGGACCGGGCGCTCCGGGTCCCAATGCACCGCAGGGACCCCATGCACTGCAGGGACCGAACGCACTGCAGGGACCGAACGCACCGCAGGGTGTGCAGCAGGGTCCGGTGCCGGGTGGCCCGGGACAGGCTGGGCCGCAGGATGTTCAGGGGGATGGACCGCGCATTCTGGCGCAGCCGCAGCGGGTTCCGGCCGCCGCCGAGGCAGCCGCCGGGACCGCGCCGGCCGCGGGCGGTGCGTCGAAGAAGCTGTGGATCATCGTGGCGGCGGCCGTGATCGCGGTGATCGCCATTGCCGGTGTGGTGTTCGGTGTGGTGAAGCACAAGAACAACAACTCGCCGGAAGCCTTGGTCCAGAAGACGATCACCACGTACACCGACGCGCTGAAGTCCGGGAATCTGGACGCGTTGCGGGCCGTGACCTGCGGTGCGCAGCACGACTTCTACCAGAAGATCTCGGCCGACCAGTTCGCGAGCGTGTACAAGACGTCGCAGGACCAGAAGAGCATTCCCCAGGTGAAGAGCGTCGACGCCATTCAGATCACCGGCGACGCCGCGCTGGCGCAGGCGACCGTGTACACCGCGGCGGACCCGTCGAAGACGTCCGCACGCACCTTCGATCTGCGCGACGAGGGTGGTTCGTGGAAGGTGTGCGACCCGCAGAACGGGCACTGATCGGCTCCCGGAAAATTTACTGACGCATTTGCGGCCCCGGTCGCGATGAACATCACAAAGACCTGGTCAACAGTCCGGCACGTCGGTAGAGTGTCCCGGATTGTCTGGGCCAGCCATTTCGGCATTCCGGCACTTCAGCGGTTGTACACCGTCAAGGACATTGTCTGTTCCATGAGGGCAGTGTCCTTGCAGAAGTGGTGCGGGCCCACCGGGTTTCGATTTGCAGGGAGCTGAACACCATGCCGGAAACGGCAGAGGCTACTCAAGCCACCGCGGCCGAGCTGGTCGGACGGCACTTCCGTGTCCGTGATCACTACGACGTCGGCCGCGAGAAGATCCGCGAGTTCGCGCGTTCGGTGCGCAACGATCACCCCGGTCACCACACCGAGGCCGCGGCCGCGGCGCTCGGCTACGGCGGCCTGCTCGCCTCCCCGACCTTCGCGTCGGTGATCGGCGCGGCCACCACCCGCTCGCTCATCGGATCGGTGCTCACCGAGTACGACGTCTCGCAGATCCTGCAGACCGATCAGATCTTCGAGTACTACCGCCCGATCCTGGCCGAGGACCGCCTCGGAGTGGACGTCGTCGTCGAGAACATCCGCAGCTTCGGCGACAACGACTTCATCACCGTCAAGGTCACCCTCACCGATGCCGACGCGCTGCCGGTGCTGGTCGCCACTACCACCATCGTGGCCCGCAAGGGCGTCGAGATCGATCCGGCCACGGTCGAGACGGTCTCGGGCGTGGTCATGCACGGCCATGTGGTCGAGCCCGGCGAATTCGACGGCGACCCGACCGGTCTGATTCTGCTGGCCCCCGACGAGGTCGCCGAGCTGGCCGCCCCCGCCCCGCCGCAGCCGGTCCACACCATCCCCACCACCGCCACCCTGACCGCCGGCACCGAGCTGCCCGCCGCCAAGGTGCCGGTCACCCGCGGCGACCTGGTCAACTACGCGGGCGTCTCCGGCGACCCGAACCCCATCCACTTCAGCGACACCGCCGCCACCCTGGTCGGCCTGCCCACCGTGGTGGCGCACGGCATGCTCACCATGGGCCTGACCGCCGGCTACCTGGTGGACTGGCTGGGCGATCCGTCGGCGCTGGGCAAGTTCAGCGTCCGCTTCTCCGGCTTCGTACCGGTCGAGCCGACCGCCCCGACCATCGTCGAGTTCACCGGCAAGGTGAAGTCGGTGGACGTCGCCCGGGGCGCGGCCACCGTCGTTCTGGGCGCGACCTCGGAGGGAAAGAAGCTGTTCGGCCGCGCGATCGCCGAGATCCGGCTGTCCCGCCTCCCCGAGACTTCAGCGCACAGCTGAGAGCTCCCCCGCCTCCCCGGAACTTCAGCGCCCGGCAAAGAGCCGTCGCCCGCCGCGCACGCGTGCCGGCGGGCGTGTGCCGAATCTATTTCGGGCGTACCCCAGGAGTTACCCCCACCGTTACGAAATCAGTTGCTGCGGCTGGCAACCGAACAACAAGAAGCGGATGCGCCGCACCTGCCACGCGGCCCACTCGCTTCAAGTGCTAGTTCACTGTGGCGTGCATCAGGTAGACGTTGTAGTCGCTCCAGGTCGACATGGTGAAGTACATGTCGTTGCCGGTGGACCACGGATGGATGAAGCCGCCGTAGAGCTCCGGGAATTGCAGTGCGCTCACCGTGATCGCGCTGTCGGACCACGTGCCCTGCGGCGTATCCGATTCCCGCACAACGAGTGCCGCCTTGGCGGTGTCCAGGTAGCTCATCTGCCACACATTGCGGCTCTCGTCGTAGCGCACCGACAGCTCACCGGCGGGCGCGTCGACAATCGGTGTGACCGTGACCGATCCGTTCGTCTCGGGTATCCAGGAGCCGCTGTTCCAGTACTGGTAGGCCGTCGGGTTGAGCACCTGGTCCTTCGGCACCCGGGCCAGCCCGACCCCGCCGAGCCGCGAGTTGGGGATACCGAACATGTAGACCCAGTCCCCCTGCGGCACCATGGCCGTCACCTGGAAGTTGGAGAGGCCGAAGATGTTCTCCCACTTGGCGTACGGATCCTTGGTCCAGTGCTCGCCGTGGTCGTCGGAGTAGGCGATGCCGCCGTAGTTGGTGTACCAGGTGCCGGGCACGCTGTTCCAGGTGCGGATCGACATGTAGCTCAGGTACTGCCGGTCCCCGATGGCGAAGCCCGAGGTCGGAATGGTGGTGATCTCGATATTGTCCAGCTTGCGGCTGCTCAGCAGTTCGGTGGCGTGACAGCGGTCGTCGGTGACCATGCGGTCGAACACGACACCGTTCTCGAGGTCCCGGTTCTTGCTGAAGGCCAGCAGGTTCGAGCGCCAGTCCTCACCCATGCCGCCCGGCGGGTGGAAGTCGCGGCCGACGGTGTCGCCGAAGGCGATGGCGATCTCGTCCGGCGCGCTCTGCCACATGATGCCCAGGTCGGTGCCCTGGACCTGCCAGCGCTTGTCGGTGCGGTTCACCGAGTCGGCGCCGGTCAGCTTGGCCACCTCGCGCACGTCGGAGACCTGCGGCGTCGGCCGGGCAGGCACCTGGGCGGCGGCCTCGACCGGCGGGTGCGTTGGATCGGGACCGGGCGGCAGCGCCGGCGGATTCGGGTTGGGCAACGCGAAATTGAACGGTTGCGGCCGCACGATCAGCTTGGGGAGGCCGAGCTGTTCGGCGAGTCCCGGTGGCGGAGCGGGAGTGTCGGTGAGATCCGGGCACGGGTTCACGCACGGATCCGGCGGTAACTCCGTCGCCACGCGCTTGGTGTGCTCCGGCAGCGGCCCGGTGTCGACCGTGACCACCGGATAGGGCACGGGCACCTCGACGGTCTTCGGGACCAGCGACTCGTGTCCGGGCTTGGCGTCGGTGCTGCAGGGCCCGATACCCGGAACGGCCGGTGCCGCACCCGGATCCGGATCCGCCGCCGCGACCGGCCCGCCCATTCCGGCGAGTACGCCCGCCCCGACGATCACCGCCCCCGCAGCTGCCACCAGCCGCTTGGCCATGCACTCAACCTTCCGATAAACGGGCTCTCCGGATATGTCCGGGCAGAGACCCTACCCCCGGAACCGGGCGAACCGCCGGTACTCGACCGATCTCGACCGAATCGAGACCCGTGGGCCTACCGCCGCCGCACTGCGAACCGAAACCGACAGTGCAGCAGCGTAATACAGCGGCGACTCAGCGCAAGGCCTGGAAGGTGAGCACGGTGGTGCCGATCCGGATGGCGTCCCCGTCGGCCAGCACGGCGGCCGATTCGATGGACTCCTCGTTGATGTAGATGCCGTTGGCGGAGTGCAGGTCCTTGATGAGCAGCCCGGCCCGGCTCGGGGTGATCTGCGCGTGGTACCGGCTGGCCTTGGGATCGTCGAGCACCAGATCGTTGTCCGTCATGCGGCCGATCTTCACGCCGTTCGGGCCGATCGGCACCACCCGGCCGTCGGACAGCCGCAACTGCCCGGCGCGCACGGCGCGCGGCATCTCGGTGACGGTCTCGGTCATGGCCTTGGCCATGCGCTCGACCTCGTGAATCTGCCCGGTGCTCAACGGTTCCTGACGCAGCACCTTCTGCTCCAGCGCGATGAGCGCGGGACCGGGATCGATGCCGAGCTCGTCGGCCAGCACGGTGCGCACCCGGCGGCAGGCGTCGAGCGCGTCGGCCTGACGGCCGGACAGATAGAGCGCGGTGATGAGCTGCGCCCACAGCGGCTCCCGCAGCGGATGCGCACTGGTCATCGACACCAGCTCGCCGACCACGGAAGAGGCTCGGCCCAAAGCGATTTCGGAGTCGATGCGGGCGGAGGCGACCAGCAGCCGCTCCTCGTCCATGGCGGTGGCGAAGCTCTCCGCGAAGCCGAGGCCGGACAGATCGTCCAGGGCGCGGCCGCTCCATTCCGCCAGCGCCTCGCCGAAGAGCCGGGACGCGGCGGTGGGGTCGCCGATCGAGGCGGCCTCCGAACCCTCGCGGCGCAGCGTCTCGAAGCGCCCGAGATCGCACTCGTCGTCCTCGATCTCCAGCCGGTAGCCGGAGGATTCGGTGCGCAGCAGCGCCACCGGGTCGACCCCGGCGGTGCGCAGGGTCTTGCGAATATTCGAGACGAACACCTGCAGACTCGCCTGATAGGAGTCCGGCGGATCGTCGTTCCAGACAATGTCGGCCAGCGCCTGCGAGGACACCGCGCGCCGCCGGTTCACGGTCAGAGCCGCCAGCAGCGCACGCGGCTTGGGGCCGCCGACCGGCACGGACCGACCGGCGACCAACAGCTGCACGGGGCCCAGGACCCGCACATCGACAGTCATGCCACCTGCCTCGATAGAGACCGCGGCGCGCCCGCCGCTCGAAAATTGCCCGGGATTCCGCTCGTTGCAGCGGAATCCCGACCTTTGAGCTTACTTGGCGCTGATCGAACGTCCCGCAGAGTTCAGGTCGTTGCAGGCCTCGACGACGCGCGCCGCCATCGAGGTCTCGGCCTTCTTGAGGTAGCTGCGCGGGTCGTAGACCTTCTTGTTGCCGACCTCGCCGTCGATCTTCAGGACGCCGTCGTAGTTGCCGAACATGTGGCCGGCGACCGGACGGGTGAAGGCGTACTGGGTGTCGGTGTCGACGTTCATCTTCACCACGCCGAAGCGCAGCGAGTCCTCGATCTCCGACTTCAGCGAGCCCGAACCGCCGTGGAAGACGAAGTCGAACGGCTGCGCGTCCGCGCCCAGGCCCAGCTTGGCGGCTGCCACCCGCTGGCCCTCGGCCAGCACCTCGGGCTTGAGCACCACATTGCCCGGCTTGTACACGCCGTGCACATTGCCGAAGGTGGCGGCCAGCAGGTACTGGCCGTTCTCCCCGGAGCCCAGCGCGTCGATGGTCTTCTCGAAGTCCTCGGGCGAGGTGTAGAGCTTCTCGTTGATCTCGGCCTCGACGCCGTCCTCTTCACCGCCGACGACGCCGATCTCGACCTCGAGGATGATGTTCGCCGCGTGTGCCTGCTTCAGCAGTTCCTTGGCGATCTCCAGGTTCTCGTCGATCGGGATCGCGGAACCGTCCCACATGTGCGACTGGAACAGCGGGTTCAGGCCGTTCTTCACGCGCTCGGCCGAGATGGCCAGCAGCGGGCGCACGAAGGTGTCCAGCTTGTCCTTCGGGCAGTGGTCGGTGTGCAGCGCGATGGTCACGTCGTACTTCGCGGCGACCACGTTCGCGAACTCGGCCAGCGCGACCGCACCGGTCACCATGTCCTTCACGCCCAGACCGGAACCGAATTCCGCACCGCCGGTGGAGAACTGGATGATGCCGTCACTTCCGGCGTCCGCGAAGCCCTTGATGGCCGCGTTGATGGTCTCCGACGAGGTGCAGTTGATGGCGGGGAACGCGAAGGAGTTCTGCTTGGCCCGAGCAATCATCTCGGCGTAGATCTCCGGAGTCGCGATGGGCACAGTGACCTCCGTGTTGTGTGTGGTGCGTACTACAAAATTCTGTCAGTTGACACGATAGGACAGCCCCTTTTCTCCGGGGCAATGGCCTCACATACCCCACAAGTTTGTGAGGTTGCTTCGACGTTCGGTGTGATGTCCGGGCTACCGGTACTGTGGTGGCCGTGACCTTGCTGGCCGTATCCGATGCCGTGACGACCAATGCCGCGCTCCCCGCGATCTTGGATCCAATGCACCTCCTGACGGAGACTTGGCTGCAGCACGCGGTGCTCCCGGCGATCCTGGCCATCGTCTTCATCGAGACCGGTCTGCTGTTCCCCATCCTGCCCGGCGACTCGCTGCTGTTCACCGGCGGTCTGCTGGCGGCCCAGGCACACCCGCCGGCCGGCATGAACATCTGGTGGCTGGTGCCGGCCACCGCGTTCGTGGCCTGGCTCGGCGACCAGAGCGGCTACTGGATCGGGCGCACCATCGGCCCGGCGCTGTTCAAGAAGGAAGACACCCGCTTCTTCAAGCAGCGCTACATCACCGAGACCCACGCCTTCTTCGAGAAGCACGGCCCCAAGACCATCGTGCTGGCCCGCTTCGTGCCCATCGTGCGCACCTTCATGCCGGTGCTGGCCGGTGTCTCGAAAATGGACTACCGCAAGTTCGCCACCGTCGACATCATCGGCGCGGTGCTGTGGGGCGGCGGCGTCACCGTGCTCGGTTACTTCCTGGGCAATGTCGAATTCATTCGTAAGAACGTCGAGGCGATCTTCCTGCTGATCGTGTTCGTGTCCATCCTGCCGGGCATCATCACGGTCGCGAAGAACCTGCTGCACCGCGGCCAGGCCCCGGAACAGGCCGAGTACGCCACCTCGACGAACGAGCCGACCCACTGAGCCCTTCGGTGTCGATCACCCCGCTAACCCTCGCATCGGGCGGCCCTGCCGTTCTTTCCGCCTCCGGCGGATTCGGCCCGCTCGAGACAGCCGGACCAGTGCTCGTCTGGACCGTGGTTCTCACCTTCGTCTTCCTCGAGTGCGCACTCATCATCGGGCTGTTCCTGCCCGGTGACTCCATGCTCATCACCGCCGGTGTGGTGCTGGCCTCGCAGGTCGGCGAGGGGCAGGTCTGGGCGCTGTCGATCGGCACCATGATCGCGGCCATCGCCGGCAACCAGGTGGGGTACGCCTTCGGCCAGCGCGCCGGACACCATCTGGTGGCGCGCAAGAACGGGAAGTACATCAATACCCGCAATCTCGCGCGGGTTTCGGACATGCTGCACAAGCACGGGTTCCTGGCGGTGCTGGTGGCCCGCTGGATTCCGTGGGTGCGCACGCTGTGCCCGCTGGTCGCGGGCGCGGCCGGGATGGACCACCGCAAATACACCATCGCCTCGTCCGTCGGCGCGGTCATCTGGGCGCCGGTGATCCTGCTGGCCAGCTACTACGCGGGCAGCTTCCTGGAGAACATGTCCTGGCTCATGCCCGCGGTCATCGGAACCCTGGTGGTCGGGTTGGTGCTCGGCACGGTCCTGGGCGTGCGGCAGTACCGCGTCGAAATGGCACGTCCCGCCGAAGATTTCGACCTCGACGTGGCAGAGGCCGCGACGGTGCCGCTGCCCCGGCTGCCGCGCGCCTGAACGATTACAGCCCGGCGGCCGTCACCGTGTGCGCGGCCTCCATCAGCTTCCAGCCCGAAAGCTGCACCGACAGATCGCGTTCCGGGCTGCGCGAGGCGGTCACCGAACCGCCCTCGAAGCCGCCCGCGCCCGCGATGCCCGGAAGTCGCGCGGGCTGCCGCCAATCCGCGCCGAACAGCGGCTCACCCTCCACATCCAGGCGGTGCTCCCAGGCCGCGGTCGCGGACGCGCGCACCATCGCGGCGGCCTTGCGGCGCGCGGCCACCTGGGCGGGGCCGTCGCCGGGCAGCATGAGGGCGGTCAGCGCCAGGTAGCGGATGAGAATGCCGTTGAACAGGCCGCCGTCCCCGCCGCCGTCGCCGACCACCACGCCGTCCGCGGTCAGATGCTCCTCGACCGCGTCCACCAGCCGGACCGCGCGCTCGGCGTGCCGCGGTTCGCCGGTGTGCACGGCGAGTTCGGTTTCCAGGCCGAGCGTCACGCCCTGGCAGTAGCTGTAGACCGGCTTCTCGACCTCGCCGGAGGGTAGGTGGATGCCGTCGAAGATGAGGCCGGTCTCCTTGTCGCGCAGGTTGGCGTCGAGGAAGTCGGCCAGTTCCTGCGCCAGGTGGTAGCGGCCCAGGCGCGCCATCGCGATGCCTGCCGGGCCGTTGGCCGGGGCGTTGTAGAAGTCGGAGCCCTTACGCCAGGGGACCGCGCCGAACTCCGGATCGAACCCGTTGGCCAGCGTCTTCTCCAGAGTGAGCAGCGCGCCCCGCACCTCGGCGACACCCTGGGTGCGTTCGGCCCGCTCCAAAGCGATTGTCAGCCAGGCCATGTCGTCGTAGTAGTTGTTGGTCCAGCCGGTGATATTGCGCAGGCGCGAGGCGTGGGCGATGGACCAGAGGCGGCGCTGCCGGGCGGGGGTCGGCGCGCGATTGGCGGCGTCGACCGCGCAGTCGATCAGGTGGGCCTGCCACCAGTAGTGCCAGAAGGCGAAAACCCGCTCACCCTTGGTGGCGGGCCAGCCCACCACGCCGAGCTGGGTGCCGGGACAGCCCCACAACTTGCGTAGGTGACGCGAGAGGATCGCGGACTCCGCCAGGTCGGCTCGCTCCGACCAGAGGGCGGCGGTCGGCTCGATATTGCGTCCGGTCCGCGAAGTCATAGGACTTATCGTGCCAGTCGGGCACTGCGCTCGTGGCTGATTTGTTACCGAGAGTCGTCCAGCTCACCAGGCGGTGGTGAGGTCGGCGTGCTGGCGGATCCAGGCGTGCATGGCGATGCCCGCGGCGACACCGGCATTGATACTGCGGGTCGAGCCGAACTGCGCGATCGAAACGGTCAGCAGCGCGCCCGCTTTCGCGGCCTCGGTCACGCCCGGGCCCTCCTGGCCGAAGAGCAGCAGGCACTCGCGCGGCAACGCCGCGGTCTCCAGCGGCACCGCACCGGGGACGTTGTCCACCGCCACCACCGTCAGTCCCTCGCCGGCCGCGAAACGCAGCAGCTCATCGATGTCGGCGTGATGGTGAATGTGCTGGTAGCGGTCGGTGACCATGGCCCCGCGGCGATTCCACCGCTTGCGTCCGACAATGTGCACGGCCGCCGCCGCGAAGGCATTGGCCGTGCGCACCACCGTGCCGATATTGGCGTCGTGCCCGAAGTTCTCGATGGCCACATGGAACGGGTGCCGGCGGCTGTCGATGTCGGCGACGATGGCCTCGCGCCGCCAATACCGGTAGGCATCCACCACATTGCGCCGGTCGCCGTGCTCGAGCAGGTCCGGGTCCAGGCGCGGATCGTCCGGCGGCTCGGCGCCGAACTCCTCGCGCCACGGTCCGACGCCGTGCGGATGCTCACCCCATTCGGTCGGTCCGGGGGTCGGCGGTTCGTGGGCGGTCGGGGCGGAACTCACCCCGGCGATGGTAGTTGCCTAGTGCGAGGAGCCGACCGCGCCCACGATGATGGCGAGCACGATGAACAGGATGACCAGGACCATCAGCGCGGTGGCGACGATGCCGCAGATCCAGCCGGCCGTCACCATGCCGCTGCCGCCGATCATGCCGTTCGACTCGCTGATCTCCCGGCGGGCCTTGCCGCCCATGATCCAGGCGATCGGCCCGAGCAGCTGGCAGAACACCAGACTCATGATGCCGAGGATCAACACGACCACCGCCTGCGGATGATCCGGCGCGGGCGCGCCGTAGTAGCCGGGCGGGTAGTAGCCGGGCGCCTGCGGCGGGTAGCCCTGGGGGTAGCCGGGCTGCTGGTTGTAGCCCGGCTGCTGCTGGTAGCCCTGGGACTGCGGATCCCAGCCCGGCGGGGGCGCGTCGTAGGTCATGGCTGAATGCTAGGTGGTCGTGCTGGCTACACCGAATATTTTCTGGGCTGCTCCCTCGCCACCGCACCGCGCCGCCCGCGACCATGAATCCATGAGCGATACGGCCGCCCTACCCAGCATCGTGCTCGATCCGCCTGCGCCGCAATCGGATCCGGGCCACCGCCCCGCCCCCGCGTCCGTGCTGCGGACCTTCCTGGTCACGCCGTTCCGGGCGCGCACCTGGAAGGAATTCGCCTACCTGATCATCGTTTTCGGGCTGGGCTGTGCCGCCGCGGTCTATCTGTTCCTGGGTATCGGCGGCAGCCTGTACCTCTCGGTGTTCGTGGTCGGCATCCCGGTGCTGGCGGCCATGATCCTCGGCGGGCGGGTATGGGGCCGCATTCATCGGGTGCTGGGCGCGGTACTGCTCGACGCGGCCCTGCCCGAGCCGCCCCCGTTCACCTTTCGGCCCGGGCCGATCGGCTGGCTGCGCAGTGCCTTCACCGATCGGACCTCGTACCGCGCCCTGCTGTTCCTGATCCTCGACGGCCTGCTGGGTGTGGTGATCGGCTACGGTGTGCTGACGGCGGTGGCGGTGACGGGTTTCGTTGCGCTGTCGCCGATTCCGTGGGCACTCATGGATCCGGTCAATGTGGACGAACGCGGCGTGTCGCACCGGTCGATGATCCAGTTCGGCGACTACTACCTCGACACCTGGCCGCGCGTCCTGGGTTTCGCGGCGCTCGGCGTGCTCGGCTGCTTCCTGCTGCCGTGGCTGATCCGCGGCGTCTGCCTCCTGCACCGCGCCCTCGCGTTCTGGCTGCTGACCCCGACCGCCCGCGATCTCGAGCTGGCCGGCCTGCGCGAGAGCCGCCGCGCGGCGGTCGACGACTCCACCGCCACCCTGCGCCGGCTGGAACGCGACCTGCACGACGGCACCCAGGCCCGGCTGGTCAGCATCGCCATGATGCTGGGCCGCGCCGAGGAGCGGATCGCGGCGGGCGGCGATGCCGCCGAGCTGATCGCCCAGGCCCGCACCGGATCCAAGGAGGCACTGACCGAACTGCGGGAACTGGTGCGCGGCATCCATCCACCCGCCCTCGAACTCGGGCTGGAACCGGCGCTGGAGACCCTGGCCGCCCGCTGCGCGCTGCCGGTGGAGCTGCGGGTGCTGCTGCCGCTGCGGCCCAGCTCGGCCATCGAGGCCATCGCCTATTTCTCGGTCGCGGAACTGCTCACCAATGTGGTGAAACACGCTGCCGCGAACCGGATCTGGGTGGCGGTGCGGCCGGCGGGGACGGATGCGCTGGCGGTGAGCGTGCGCGACAACGGCCAGGGCGGCGCGCTGCAACCGATGGGCGGACCCGGCGAAGGCGTTGTGGTGGGCGGGCTTTCGGGACTGGCGCAGCGGGCGCGCGCGGTGGACGGCACGCTCACGGTGGACAGCCCCATCGGCGGCCCGACCGTGGTCACGCTGGTGCTGCCGCTGGCCGGGCCGCAATGATCGAGGCTGTGAACACTCCGGACAACGAGGACGCGAACACCGCGAACCAGCCGCTGCGGGTGGTCATCGCGGAGGACAATGCCATCCTGCGCGACGGCCTCACCGCGTTGCTGGCGGAACGGGGGTTCGAGGTGGTGGCCGCGGTGAGCGACGCGACCGGTCTGCACGCCGCGGTTGCCGACCAGCTGCCGGATGTCGCCGTGGTGGACGTCCGCATGCCGCCCAGCTTCACCGACGAGGGCCTGCTGGCCGCGCTCGCGCTGCGCCGCAGCCATCCCGGCACCGGGGTGCTGGTGTTCTCGCAGTGGATCGAAACCCGTTATGCCACCGAGTTACTGGCCGCCGGAGCGGGCGGCGTCGGCTACCTGCTCAAGGACCGGGTGGCCGACGTCGGCGATTTCACCGAGGCCCTGCGCCGCGTCGCCACCGGCGGCACCGCGCTGGACCCGGAGGTGGTCGGCCAGCTCATGGGCGCTGCCCGGCAACAGGATTCGCTGGCCCGGCTCACCCCGCGCGAGCGTGAAGTGCTGGAATCCATGGCCCAGGGACTGTCGAACGCGGCCATCGCCCGGGCCCTCTCGGTGACCGAGCGCGGGGTGGAGAAACACATCGGCAACATCTTCTCCAAGCTGGAATTGCCGCCCTCGGATCTGCATCATCGGCGGGTACTCGCCGTTCTGCGGTTGCGGGGTTGAAACATCGCTGCACGGTTGCCGGGCGTGGAAGACTGGGCCCATGACTCGATCGAGTTCCGCGGAATTGCTGAAATCGGTTGAATACTGGCCGAATCACCTCCTGACCATCGCGGAGTGGTCGCTGCTGCCGGAAAACAATCGGCACTGCCGCGAACTGGTGGACGGCGTGCTGGTGGTGGCGCCGCAGCCGCCGCGGCATCAGCTCGCGGTGTGGCGTTTGGCCGCCCAGCTGGAGCGGGCGCTGCCGCGGCGGGTGGCCGCCATGGCGCGGATCGAATTGATCATCGACGACGGCACGCCGCCGACCGTGCGGGTGCCGGACGTGCTGATCGTGGGCGGTGCGGCCGGGGCCGAGCACGCCACCCGGGTGCGGCCGGGGGATGTGCTGGCGGCGATCGAGATCGTGTCGCCGGGTTCGCGCCGGGTGGATCGGGTCATGAAGTTCGCCGAGTACGCGGCGGCGGGGATCGGGCACTACTGGCTGCTGGAGACCGAGGAGTCGCTGCGGCTGCTGACCCATCGACTGCAGGACGGTCGATACCTACCGACCGGTGAGTACTCGGGACAGGTGACCCTGGCACTCGGCGGCCTCGACCTGCCGCTCGATCTGGACGCGCTCACCACGCTCCGCACATCCGGCGTGTCCGTTTGACCCACCAGCCCTCTGACCTCGCCTGATCGGGCCACGCGGAACAAACTTCGGGACTATCCTGGAATTCTGAAAGGCCGTGGTTGGAGGGTGTCATGGACCACGCGCGTATAGCCCGTACGGTGCTCGGAGTGACGGCGGCATATCTCGTCGCACTCGGGTTGTGGCTGGGGTGGCTGGTCCCGCTCACCCCGCCGGGTACCGTGCCGGTCCAGATCGTCACACTGGTCGGTCTCTTCGGAACGTTCCTGGGCCTCGGCATGCTGTTCGCCCAGCGCCCCAGCCGCTCCGACCGCAGACTACGCCGGCACGGGCTCGAGGGCTGGGCGAACATCGAAGCGGTCCATCCCTTGCAGCGCACCGACCACTGCACCGAGATCACCGAACTCGATCTCGAACTCGTGGTGCCGGGCTCGGAGACCTACTACGGCAGCATCGTCTTCGATGTCGAACCGGTGGTGAAACCGAGAATCGCTGTGGGCGGCACGATTTCGATCCGTGTCGATCCGCAGAACCGGGACCGGATCATCCTCTGCCTCTGATATATATCCAGCTCAGTGCCGGATTCGCACGATTCGGGCCGTAGGCTCCTGGGCATGACGATCGCCGAGAAACCCGACCGCAGGGAAGCGCCGCTGGTGCTCGACACCCAGCCGCCGCGCACGCTGGGGTTCACGGATCAGGCGGCGTTCTGGCTCAATCTCGGCGTCAGTCTCATCGGCTTCAGCGGCGCCGCGTACGTGCTCTTCCCGACCGGGAACCCGCCGCTCCCGCTGGCCGGGGCGCTGCTGGCGACCGTCCTGGGCACCGTGGTCGGCGCGGCCATGGTGGCCGGACCGGGCGCCGTCGGGGCCCGCACCGGCGCGCCGGCCATGGCGGTGCTGCGCGGCCTGTTCGGGACGCGGCTCTCGTACCTGCCGACGGTCGCCAATATCGTGCAGTGCATCGGCTGGGGTGTGTACGAGCTGACCGTGATCGCGCTCGGCGTCTCGGCGCTCACCCACGACCGGGTACCGCACTGGGTGGTGATCGTCGCGGCGGGCACGCTGTCCACCACCATGGCCATCTGGCCGCTGTCCGCGGTGCGGGCGCTCCGCAAATACGTCTCGGTGGCGGTGGCCGTCGCCATGCTCTACTTCACGATTCAGCTACTGCGGCAACCGATTCCGGTGCAGCACGACACCAGCTGGAGCGGGTTCTGGCCCGCCGTCGACACCACCCTGGCCGTATCCATCTCGTTCGTGCCGCTGGCCGCCGACTACACCCGGCACTCCCGCTCGGCGAAGACCGCCGCCGGGGCCACCGTGGCCGGCTACTCGATCGCCCAGGTGTGGTGCTACCTGCTGGGCATCATCGCCATCCTGCAGGCGGGCGGCAATGCCGACCACGTTTTCGACTCCTTCCTGGGCGTCACCGCGGGCTGGGTCTTCTTCGCGGTACTGGTGCTGCGCGAGTCGGACCAGTCCTTCGCCAATGTGTATTCGACGGCCATGTCCATCCAGAACCTGCTGCCGCGGGTGGATCGGCGACTGCTGGCCGGACTGGTCGGTGTGGCGGTGACACTGCTGGCGCTACCGGTGCGCGACTTCAGCAGCTACGCGAATTTCCTCTATCTGATCGGCTCGGTCTTCGTGCCGCTGTGCGCGGTGCTCATCGTCGACTACTTCCTCGGTCAGGGCCGCCGCGACTGGAATCTGGCGCAGAACGCGCCCGCCCGGCCGCTCATGCTGCTGCCGTGGGCCATCGGCTTCGTGGTGTACCAGCTGTTCAATCCCGGCTCCATCAGCTGGTGGGCGACATTCTGGACCCGGGCACAGGACGCGCTCGGCGTGCATCCCGGCTGGTGGTCCTCGGCCTCGCTCTACTCGTTCCTGGCGGCCGCGGCGGTGACCGCGCTCCTGGTGCGGGTCCGGCGGGGATGACCGACGGCCGCGTCTACGGCATGGGCTTCGACCCGCTGGTCGAACCCGATTGGCCCGCACTGACTTCCGCCGAGGTGGACGCGGTGCTGGGCACGGACGCGGCGATCGTGTGGCGCAGCCCGAGACCGCTGTCGGCGACCGCCCGGGTACGCCCCACGGACGGGCACGACCTCATCGTCAAACGCCTCCCCCGGGCGCTGCGCGACGCCGCCGCGCTCGGCGAGGAGCACCGCTTCATGGATCACCTGCGCTCGCAAGGAATTCCGGTGCCGCGCGTACGGCACACGGTCGACCTGGGCGATTTCGCCTACGAGGTCCAGGAATCGGGTGGCGGACGAGACGAGTACGAGGGCGTCTTCTCCTGGACGCCGTACCGCTCTCTCGACGGGGCGGCCGCGGCCGGGCGCCTGCTGGCCCGCCTGCACCTGGCCGCCGCGGGATACGAGGCGCCACGCCGCCCGTCCCGGCCGCTACTGGCAAGCTTCACCCTCTTCGCCTCCGCCGATCCCCTTGCGGCCGTGGCGAATCGGGCTGCGGAACGCCCGGCTCTCGGCGCATTCCTCGCCGAACGCGACTGGCGGGCGGACCTGGAACGCGTCCACCTCCCGGCCTACGAGCGGCTCCGGCCTCTGCTCGCGGACCTGGAACCGCTGTGGACACACAATGATTGGCACGGCACGAACCTGCTCTGGCGCGACCGCGACGTCACCTCCGTCATCGACTTCGGCCTGTGCGACCGCACCACCGCCGTCCACGATCTCGCCATCGCCATCGAACGCAGTGCCGTGGACTGGATTTCGATCCGCGACGGCGGACCGGCGAAGGTGCGATTCGACCAGGTACGCGTGCTGCTCCAGGGCTACGAATCGGTCCGGCCGCTGACCGCCGCCGAGCGGCGCGCCCTCCCGGCGCTGCTCCCCCTCGTGCATTGCGAGTACGAGCTGTCCGAGATCGACTACTTCCTCGGCGTCGTCCCCGGCGGCAATGCGAAGAACGCCGAAATCGCCTACGACGAGTACTTTCTCGGCCATACCGCATGGTGGACGGAATCCGGCGCGGGCCGCGAACTGCTATCCGCAATCCCCGGAATGGCGCGCGTCACCGAATAGTGGTGGCGAGCACAATTCTACGGATCTCGAATGGCGGCAGCGGGACTTGATTCCGCGACCGCGATCGGATAAAACTTGTTCCGTTGCCATCGGCAACGCGAATCGTTCTGCACGCCATCTGAGTTCAGCGTGCTGCGGGGGTCGGGAGGACAGGAAAAATCATGCGTGGTGGGCACGGGTGTCGGGGCCGTGGTCGGCGCCGTCATCTGCGCCGTCACCGTGGTCGGCATTCCGCTCATCCCGCTGTGCGCCCTCGGCCCGGCGCTCCAGGGCGCCCTGATCGGCCTGCTCGTCGGCGCGGTCGACCCGGATGCCATTCCGCAGGTCCTGCCCTGATCCCTCGGGGATAAAAAACCGGAACCCCATCCCGAAACTCGGGATGGGGTTCTTGTCCAATCGAATTCGATGACCGGCAGCGGTTACCGATGACAGATACGGTGACCTATTCGATTACCGATATGGCTACCGATGCGCGCGGGGATCTGCGAGCAGGTATTGCGCGGCGGCATACGTGCCGAGAATGACGCCCTCACTGATCCGGCGCGACTTCTCATCGCGCGCGAAAATACGCCGCAGCACGATCAATCCGTCGGACAGCGTGAACAACAGCGCACCCACGCCCAATCGGCTGCGCGGGTCTGCATTCGGAATATTCACGCCCGCGATATTCTTCGCGTCCTGGGCCAGTTCCGGATCGGACGCCAGCGTGGCCGCCGTGCCGAGGGTCGCGCCGTAGACGGTGAGCGGCACCGCGATCGCCGGGGCCTTGAACCGCATCAGCGCCGCCGCGCCCAGCCAGGCCGCCAGGCGCGGAGCCGCGATCTGCGCGCGCGGCCGGCCGCCGCGCCGGAACCACAACCACGAGTACCCGGTCTGCATGACCGCGAAAGACGAAGCGCCGGCTATCAATCGGCGATCGTCATCGGGGTCGATGAGCAACACGTCGCCGACCGTGGCCGCGGCCAGTGACCCGAGCAGCACCGTGCGATCGGTGCGATGCAGAGCCGCGCCGTTCATCGCCACATCGGCCGCCAGCAGCGGCATCAGCAAAGGCTTTGCGGCCCACTGCAATTTCTCGCGGCCGGTGACGGCGCCGAACACCGTCACCACCGCCGCGCCGACGAACGCGGCGCGGAACGGGCGGGCCATCAGAAGCTGGGTTCGGCCGGCGCGGGCGGCAGCACCGCGACCTGACCGGCGTAGGACAGGCCCGCACCGAAGCCGAGCAGCAGCGCCAGCTGACCGCCCTTGGCCTTGCCGGTCACCAGCATCTCCTCCATGGCCAGCGGAATCGAGGCCGCGGAGGTGTTGCCGGTGTTCTCGATGTCATTGGCCATCGGGATGTCGTCGGCGAGCCCGAGGTTCTTCTTCATGAGCTCGTTGATGCGGGCATTGGCCTGGTGCGGGATGAACACCTCGATGTCCTCCTTGGGCACGCCGGACTGCTCGATGGCACTCGACAGCGCGCGCGGCAGGGTGACCGCGGCCCAGCGGAAGACCTTGGGGCCCTCCATGTGCAGCGACATGCGGCCCACCGGCTCGACGGCCGGGTCGGTGCCCTGCAGGCGCTGCGCCTTGTTCATGAACTCCAGGAAGTCGACGTCCTGCGCGATGGCCTCGGCGTTCTCGCCGTCGGAGCCCCACACGGTCGGCGAGATGCCGTTCTCCTCGCTGGGCCCGACCACGACCGCGCCCGCGCCGTCGCCGAAGATCATGGCGGTGCCGCGATCCTTCGGGTCCAGGCCCACGGTCATGGTTTCCGCGCCGATCACCAGGATGTATTCGGCCGAGCCGGAGCGGATCATGTCGGTGGCGACACCCAGGCCGTAACCGAACCCGCCGCAGCCGGAGGTCAGGTCGAAGGCCGGGATGCCGTTCATGCCGAGGTCGGCGGCGACGCTCGGCGCACCGTGCGGGGTCAGCTTGAGCCAGCTGGAGGTGCAGAAGAGCAGCGCGCCGATCTTGGACCGGTCGATGCCGGTGTTGTTCAGCGCCCGGTTGCCCGCCGCCACCGCCATGGTGCGCAGCGTCTCGTCACCGGAGATCCAGCGCCGGTTGTGGATGCCGGTGCGCTCGAAGATCCACTCCGGGGTGGAGTCCAGGACCTCGCACACTTCGGCGTTGCTGACCAGGCGCTGGGGCCGGTAGGCGCCGATGCCGAGCATCGCAACATTTTGATGACCCTTGTTGATTGCAATGCTCACCACTGGTGACTCACACGACCCTTCACAACACCTTTGTCGGACGTAAGACCAGCACAGGCTAACCCAGAGCAAGGGTTCAGCCCAGAGCAAAGTCTTGTTAACCCTTCGGTAAGGACTTAAGTCCTCACCCCAGCGCGAGGTCCTTCAGACCCAGGATCGACCGGTACTCCAGACCCTCGGCCGCGATGATGTCGTCGGCGCCGGTCTCACGGTCCACCACGGTGGCCACACCGACCACGATGGCGCCCGCCTCACGCAGCGCGCGCACCGCGGTGAGCGGGGAGTTTCCGGTCGTGGTGGTGTCCTCGACCACCAGCACCCGCTTGCCCACGATGTCCGGGCCCTCGATCTGACGCTGCATGCCGTGCGTCTTGGCGGCCTTGCGGACCACGAAGGCGTCGATGGCCCGGCCGGGCGCGTGCATGACCGCGGCCGCCACCGGGTCCGCGCCCATGGTGAGCCCGCCCACCGCGTCGAAGTCCCAGTCCGCCACGAGTTCGCGCAGTAGCTTGCCGATGAGCGGGGCCGCCTCGTGGTGCAGGGTGGCGCGGCGCAGGTCCACGTAGTAGTCGGCTTCCTTGCCCGAGGACAGGGTCACCCGGCCGTGCACCACGGCGAGGTCGCGCACCAGAGCCGCGAGTCTGTCCCGGTCTGTGGTCGTTACCTGCATTGCTTTCTCTATGTCCTTCCGCGTGCGTTGAACAGGCCCCGGTTCAGGCGGGTCACCAGGGATCGTGGGATGAACCCGGCGATCGCGACGATCGCTTTGTACTGCATTCCGGGCACGCTGATCACCCGGTCTCTCTCCAGATCATGCAGCGAACCCGCCACCACCTCGTCCACGCTCAACCACAACGGTCGCGGTAGCGAGGCCATGTCGATTCCGGCCCGCTCATGGAATTCGGTGCGGACGAATCCCGGGCACAAGGCCTGCACCCGGACTCCGGTTCCGGCCAGCCCGCCGGCCAGCCCCTGTGAAAAGGATACGACGTACGCCTTGGAGGCCGAATAGGTCGAACCCCGTCCGGGTATCAGGCCCGCGGTGCTGGCCACATTGACCACGGTGCCCTTGGCCGCGTGCAGCATGGGCGGCAGGGCCGCCCGGGTCAGCTGTACAACGGCGGTGACGTTCACATCCAGTTGCTGCTGCAGGGCGTCCGGCTCCAGCGTCCAGAACTCGCCCGACATGCCGAATCCCGCATTGTTGACCAGGAATTCGACGCCCTGTGCCAGGCGCTCGGCCACCCGGCCGAGGTCGGCGGAGCGGCCCAGGTCCGCGGGCAGCGTCTCGGCTCGCGCACCGAAACGCACCCGCACATCGTGTGCCAGCGCGGCCAGCCGATCCTCATCCCGCGCCACCAGCACCAGGTCGTAGCCGAGCGCGGCGAGCCGGGTGGCGTACGCCTTGCCGATGCCGGAGGTCGGTCCCGTGATCAAGGCCACCGGGCGGTGGGCACCCGGCAGGCGCGGGGCGCCCGCCGGACGATCAGCGGAACTCTCGGTCATCGGCGGCCCATCACTCGCACGACTGGGGAGCGGTCGGCAATGACCGGAACTGCGCCCCCATTCTGATCCCTGACCGACCCACCCGCGGCGAATTCGCGCAGACACCACGTGGCTGCGGCGTGCCGCGCGCGGACACGGCCGGGGTGGGTCACCTCGGCGCGGGTCCCTGGTAGGGGCGGAACCCCGGATGGAACGGACCGCCGGGCGGGGCGCTGCGGCCCTGGTCCTTGCGCCAGCCCTCCTCGGGCTCGCGGTCGGACTCGGATTCGTCGTGCCAATCCTCGGATTCCGGTTCCGCCCAACGGTCTTCGTCCCCGGGGCGGCGCCGATCGTCCTCGTCGTACCGGTCCGGCTCCTCCCCCTCGGGGGCGGGCGGCCAGTTGCGGCGCGGGCGGTTGCGCGGGTCCGGCACGACTTTCAGTGCGGGACGCCAGTTCTCGGGCTCGTCGTCCGGTTCGCTCGCGCCGGCGATATCGCTGACCAGCGGGGACTCGTAGTCGTCGGCTTCCTCGGCGCGCGGGCGGGCCGGGCGGTCCTGGCCGCGTGGGCGATCGCGGTCGTCGTCGCCGAAGTCGCCGAATTCGTCGTGGCCGTCGTAGTCGTCGTCCTCGGGAACCGGGTGCGAGCGACCAGGTTCGGGGAGTTCGTCGCGGCCGCGCTCGGCATTGATGACCGGCGGCAGCACGTGCAGCAGGCCCGACAGCCGCAGCACCGCGTCGATGGCCATTTCCCAGTCCTTGGCCACGGCCCCGACCGGCAGCATGCCCAGGGTCCAGTTGCCCTCGGACCACAGCTGCTGCACGGTGTCGGGCAGCGACTCGATGAACGCCACCATGCGCTGATCCACCGCGTGCCGGGCCACGTCCGGGTTGGTGGCGAAGACCACCCGGTCGCCGATGGCGCCGAGCAGCTCTAGATCGTGATCCTTCGGCGGCGCCGCGGTTTTCAGCCGCAGGTCGATGTCGATGTCCGAGCCGATCTGCCGGCGCACCGCGACCAGGGTGGCGGCGTCCTCCAGATCGAAGAGCACGAACTTCTCACCCTTGCGGTTGCCCGACACCACGTCCACCGCGGACAGGTAGCCGAGCTTGGCCAGGGCGCCGCGCCGCCAGGTGGAGGCGAGCGCGGGCTCCACCGAAACATAGGTGTAGCCCTGGGATTTCGCCCAGACCTGTCGCACGTGCCCGGTACGCTGCCGCTGCAGCCGATCGAAATAGAGCAGCACGATCGCACCCACGAGCGCGATCGCCGCCAGCCCGAACCATATCGCCGTCATCGCCGCCTACCCTACTGTGTTTAATTGCCCCTCCGCTTCGCTCCGGGGCGGGTTCGCGGCGCTGGAGGTCTCGATTCTTCCCTCCTCCGCTCCTCCGCTTCGCTCCCC
>NZ_JBHZCS010000080.1:20828-43675 GCF_042755705.1 Nocardia sp. NPDC059154 | reverse complement strand
CGACGACGCTGGGTGCAGCCCCAGCAGCGCGCGCAGCAGCGTCGTCTTCCCGGACCCGTTGGTACCGGTGAGCGCGACCCGCTCACCCGGCTCGACCACCAGATCGACCTCTCGCACGACCGGCCGCCGGTCGTGCGCACAGCACACCCCGGTCAGCTCCACCCTCGATCCCGCTCGCACCCTCAGCTCCCGCTCGTCGTCGATCCACAAGTCGTGCTGCGAATCGATTCGGTTCCCGGGATTTCGAGGTCGCCGTTCGCCGCTGCCCGCCTCTCGCGGACATACCCGGCCGGGCCGAGGTGGTTCGGGCCACGATCCACCCCCGGCTCGGCACAACGGGCTGCGATGGACTCCGACTGAATCGGCTGGGACAGAAGCGATTTTGTCGCAGTTTCAGCGGCTCTGGTGCCAGCGGACGACTGTCACGGGCCGACGATCGCCGTGGCGGGTGGGGCGTCAGTTGGCGGGCGGTCGACCCTGGCCGGAGTAGTCGCGCAGGAGGCGGCGGGCGGTGGCGGTGATGTGGAATTCGTCGGGGCCGTCGAGGATGCGGGCGGCGCGCGCGGTGCGCAACAGGCGGGGGAGACCCGTTGCGGCGGTGAGGCCCTCGGCGCCGTAGACCTGGATGGCGGCGGCGAGCAGCCGTGCCGAGCGGAGCTGTAGTTCGGACTCGAACACCAGCTGCTGGATCAGTTGGCGATCGGCGAGCACGCCGTCGCCGAGTCGGCGTTCGCTCGCGCGGCGGGCGAGTTGTTCCACGGCGCGCTGGGCCTGCCCGATCCAGCGCAGCGCGCGCAGGGTGCGCCCGAGCGCGAGCCGTTCGGCCGCCAGCGTCATCCCCGCGCCGACCGTGCCCAGCAGGTGCGTGCCGGGCACGCGGACCCGGTCGAATTCGATCTCGTGCTGGCCGCCCGCACCGAGCACGTCGACCTCGCGGATCACCCGGAATCCCGCGGCGGTGGTCGGTACCGCCAAGATCGAGAACGCTTGCCGGGTGGGCAGATCCACGCCGGTGCGGGCGACGACGAGTACCCAGTCGGCACGGGCGGCGGCCGTGATGAACCATTTGCGGCCGGTCACGATCCATTCACCGGACCCGTCGCGGACGGCGGTGGTGCGCAGGCCGCTCGGATCGGATCCGGCCACCCCGGGCTCGGTCATGGCATACGCCGCCTTGGCGGTGCCGGTCACCAGCTCCGGGAGCACGCTCGCGCGCAACTCCGGATGCGCGTGTGTGCCCAGCATGCGGACAGAGAGCAGGGCCGAGGAGCCGAGCGCCTCGGGCCCGTGATCGCTGCGGCCCTCCAGCTCCGCGAGCGCGAAGTAATCCGCCAGCGGGACGCCTCCGCCGCCGTGTTCCCGCGGCAGGGGCAGTGCCCAGAGTCCGGCGACGATGGCTTGCTCGCGCAGTGTGGCCCAGGCTGCAGCGTCATCGGCGTCGAGCGCGTCCTCGAGCGGAATGACCTGGGAGTCAACGAATTCCCCGACCCGGCTCGCGAGGGGCGCGGACGGGGTGGATGCGAAGGGTGATTCGGGCGACATGCCCCGATCGAACCATTTATCGGAACTCAAGCGCTCTTCCGGCCGACTCGTTGACTGCACACCCGAATCCGGCGGAAGGCGCGCAATGTCGCATACACACGCAACCATCCCGGCGGTCGCCCCCTTGCTCGCAGGCGCGACCGCGACCGTCAGCGGGTCCGGCGCGGCGGCCGAGGTGCTGCGCATCCACCTCGACGCGCTCGGTGCGGTCGTCACCGTCGGCGATTTGCCCCGCGGCGTGGCGGCGACGGCGCACCTGGCCCTCCCGGATGGCACCCGGCGCGAATTGACCGTGGATTGGGCGGGCCCGATCAGCGAACCGGCGCTCACGAATGAGACTGCCGTGCAGGCGATCTGCGGGGTCATGCACGTGAACGGCCGCCGGGCCGGTCGCCCCCGGGGACTCTCGGTCGACTATTGCGAGACCGCCGCCGGAGCCCTCGCCGGCACCGCGTTGCTGGCCAGCCTGCTGGCCGCGCCCGGCGGCTTCGCCCGGGTCGAGACCAGCGTCGCCGAGGCCGCCCTGCTGTCGATCTCCCAGTACCTCGCCGCGGCCGGCGCCGACGATCCCGAAGCCGTGGACCTGGCCCCGGGCGGCCCGCCGTTCACCAGCGCCGACGGTGTCCGATTCGAAATCGAGTCACTGCAACCTGAGCCGTGGGGTGCGTTCTGGACCGAGCTGGGCGCGGAAGCCAGGGCCTGGCGAAAGGGCTGGCGCCCCTTCCAATTCCGCTACGCCACCGCGACCGCGCCGCTCGCCGAGAACCTGCACGACACCACCCGCGCGCACACCTTCGACCAGATCCGGGTCGCCGCCGCGCACGCCGGGGTCCAGGTGTGCCGCCTGTACAGCGCGGCGGAATCCGGTACGCCCTCCCCGCAGTCGCTGCCCGCGCCGTGGACGGTGCTGCCGGTCCCGAATTCGCCGCTCGCCCAGCCGGATCGATGTCATGGCACCCTCGAAACTCCGCTGAGCGGCCTCGTCGTCCTGGAGGCGGGCCGCCGGGTGCAAGCGCCGCTGGCCGCGCACCTGCTGCGCCTGCTCGGAGCCGACGTGACCCGCATCGAACCGCCGGGCGGTGACCCGCTGCGCGAGATGCCGCCGTGCAGCGGCGATCTGTCGTCGCGCTGGCTGGCCCTCAACCGACGCAAGCGGGCGGCCGAATTCGACATCAAATCCACCGCCGACCGGAAGCTTCTGCGGGCTATGGCCGCCGAATCCGATGTCTTCCTGCACAATTGGGCTCCCGGCAAGGCCGAGGTGCTGGAGCTCTCGGCCACCGACATGCCACCCGGCGTGGTTCACGTCTACACCTCCGGCTGGTCCGGTCTCGACCTCGGCGATCTGCCGCCCGGCACCGACTTCATGGTCCAGGTCCGCACCGGCCTCGCGGAACTGGTCGGCCCGCCGTGCGCACCGCCCGCGCCCTCGCTGATGACCCTGCTCGATGTGCTCGGCGGCATCCTCGGAGCGGAGGCCACCGTCGCCGGACTGCTGCTGCGGCAGCGCGACCGCACCGGTGCCGCGGTCGAGAGCAGCCTGTTGAGCGCCTCGAATACGCTGCGCCGCTGCGGTGTCCGCCCGCAGACGGCGGATCGGCGGCCGATTCCCAACGGGGACGGCTGGACGACCGGCACTGTGGCGGTCGCCACCGATCTCGGTGACCTCCTCACCGATGCGCGCTTCGCCGCGGTGATCGGCCGCGACGAATTCGGCTCCCCCGCCCTGAGCGCCCCGTGGAGAATCTCGTGAGCGGCACCGAAAGGACCGTCGCGCCCTGGTATTCGGACCTGGTGCCCGCCGAGCTCCGGAATTCCTGGGCGCGAGCCGGGTATTACCCCGGCCGTGACATCTACACGCTCTACGCCGCGCGGCGCGCACAGCATCCGGACAAGCCCGCAGTGATCGACGCCGACGGCACCGTCACCTACGCCGAACTCGATGAACAGGCCCGGCGACTGGCGGCCGGACTGTCCGGGCTCGGCGTGACCGCCGAAGACGTTGTCGCCGTACAGCTTCCGAATGGCCGCCTGGCCTGTGCCGCGGACCTGGCCATCGCGGCGCTGGGGGCGGTCGCGCTGCCGTTCCCGGTGGGACGCGGCGGCCGGGAAGCGGCGAGCCTGCTGCGACGCTCCGAAGCCGTCGCCGTCATCACCCTGGCCGAACGCAATGGCTTCCCGTGCGCCGCACGCATCCGCGAAATGGCAGCCGAACTGCCCGCACTCCGCGCGGTCGTCGCCGTCGGGCGGCACGTCGCGCGCGGCTGCGTGCCCGTGCATGCCCTGCTCGCCACCGACGCGTGCGAATTCCGTGCCCGGACCGTGGATCCCGACGGCCCGGCCCGGATTCTGGTCACCTCCGGTTCGGAGGCCGAACCGAAAATGGTGCTCTACTCGCACAATGCGCTGGCGGGCGGGCGCGGGGCCATGCTGGCCGCGCTGCACGAGGATCCGGCTGCCATGCGCAATATGTTCCTGGTCCCGCTCGCGTCGGCGTTCGGTTCCAGCGGCACATCGGTCACCCTGGCCACCCTGGGGGCGACGCTGGTGTTGCAGCCCAGGTTCGAGCCCGCCGCGACGCTCGCCATGATCGAAAGGGCCGCTCCCACACATCTGCTCGGCGTTCCCACCATGTTGCGGATGCTGCTGGATCATCCGGGCATCGCCACCGCGGACCTGTCGAGCTTGCGGGCGGTGGTGGTCGGCGGCTCCGCCCTCGACACGCCGACCGCCGTGCGTGGTCGCGAGGTGCTGGGCTGCCCGGTGATCAACCTCTACGGATCCGCCGACGGCGTTTCCTGCCACACCGCCCTCGACGATCCGCCCGAACGCGCCACCACCGCTGGCCGTCCCCATCCGGCCGTCGCCGAAATCCGGGTCGTGGACCGGGAATTCAACACCCTGCCACCAGGATCGGTAGGGGAGATCGTCTCCCGCGGGCCGATGTCGCCGATGTGCTACATCGACGATGCCGAGCTGGATCGCACGCTGCGCACCCCCGACGGCTGGACCCGGACCGGCGACCTCGGCGTCCTCGATCCGGAGGGATACCTGACGATCGTGGGCCGCAGCAAGGACGTCGTCATCCGGGGCGGGCTCAATATCAGCCCGGCCGAGGTGGAATCGCTACTCCTCACTCATCCGGCCATCACCGATGTGGCGTGTGTGGCGGTGCCGGATCCGCTCTACGGAGAACGGTTGTGCGCCTGCGTCGCTGCCACCGCCACGCTCACCCTGCGCGATCTCACCGAGCATCTCGCCGGGCGCGGTCTGGAACCGCGCAAGTTCCCCGAGCGCCTGCTCGCACTGCCCGCGCTACCACTGGGCCCGGCGGGGAAGGTCGATCGGCGCGCCCTGCGGCGATTGGCGGATTCGCACGAAAACCCTTCTGCCTGAAATCAATTCGGTGATCCACCTCACGTGACGGCCGGGAACCAGGGGCGGTCGCATCCGACTAACTGTCCGGAAAACGCAAGTCACAGTTGATGAAGGACCATTCGTGAGGGAAATCCAGAATTCCGCCGTGCGTCGCGGCGCCCGTGTCGCGGGCACCGGGGCAGCGGCGGCCGTGGCCATCGGCCTGCTCTCCACCGGCGCGGCCAACGCCGACACCTTCGTGCCCCTGCCGGACGGGCAGAAGGCCGCGCCGGGCGTCACGGTCACCCGCACCGGCGAACACGCCGTGGTCTCACCGTCTCTGGCGGCCAATGGCGCGGGCCGGGTGGTCTGGGTTTCCGGCATCGCGACCGCCGATGTCACCGATACGCCGGACGGCACTGTCGGCCCCAACAACGGTCCGGTGAACCAGGCCGGGCGACACCGGTGCACCGCAATGCGTGGGCATCCGGCGCCGTCTCGGTGCAGCTGTCCGGAACCACCGCCAAGGGCGGCCGCATCGACCCCGGTTATGTCGTCGGCTGCCAGGTCGCCATCGACGGTGGCGGCGTGAACGGCGGCCCGAGTGTCGGGGCCGGCTGGGACAACCAGGGCAATGTCACTCCGCAGGCGGGTGTCAACGGCGGCGGCAACCTCAGCCTCGGCCCGGGGCAGGCGCAGGCCTTCCACCTGCTGGATCTGGAACAGCCCGACGGCTTCGGCCGCGAGACCCACCGCTGGCGCAATGAATTCCACGGTCCGAACGGCAGCGTCAGCTGGTCCGACGAGACCATCGGCCTGTCGGGCTGCGGCGGCTACGCCCAGGCGCGCTCGTTCGTGAACGTCGAAGTGGAAACCGATAACGTCAAGACCTGGGTCACGCTCTGGGGACAGCCCTTCAGCCTCGGGTGATCGAGCGGACTCGGGTGACTGCCAGAGAGGAATCGGCGATGAGTAAACAGTTCGGCGTCATACCCAGGATCGCCGGATTCCTGCTCATGCTCGCGATCGTGTTCGGAACGGCCCGGGCGGTCGGCGCGTGGGCTGCTCCCGGTCACTCCGGGCCGCCGGCTCCGACGACGACGGCACGTCACAGCCACGGTCATTGAGAAAGACGCGCGGGCGACGGGGCCCTGCCAGGGTGGGCGGTACCGGTCGGCCGCGGTGCAGGGTCGGGTAACGCCTCAGGACTTGCGGCGGGCGAATCCGAGGCCGAGGGCGCCGAGCAGGCCCAGCGCGCCCAGCACGACGCCGATGCTGCCGAGCCAGCGGGCCGTCGTGTCCTTCTCCGACTGGGACTGCGGCATCGCGGTCTTGATATCACCGTGACCGGCCGTCCCGGACTGCTTCGGAGCCAATTGCAGTACCGGAGCCGGATTCTCGGGCTCGGAGCCGCCCGACGAGGTCTGGTCCCACTTCACGACCTGCCCATCGGCATAGGTCTGGGTGGCGGGCATCGTGATCGAATCGGTGTCGGGCAGGCCATCGGCCAGCACGGCAAAGGCCCCGAACTGTCCGGGGCCGATGCCGCCGCCCGCGTCCGCGGTCCAGGTGACGCCGGTGACCTTGCGATCGGCGTCGCGCGAGACCTCCGCGCGCCAGCCCGGCATCGTCTGGGTGTTCACCTCCGTCAACGCCGGGAATTGCACGGTCAGTGCGGTGGTCGGACTGCCGGTGGCCGACTCGTTCGGCACCCGGAACGTCAATACGGCCGAACCGCCGCGGGCGGCATCGGGCCCGGAGACGCTGACGTGGGCACCCGCGGGTGCGGCCGCGATCACGACCGCCGCGGCCGCGGCGACACCGGTGAACCCGGCTCGATACATCCATGAGTTCTTCATCGAAACGGTCACTCCTTCGTCTGAACGGGATCGGAGACAACCTTGTGCTCTCCGTAGCCTATGTCACCTATTCAGAGCGGATATCTATTAACCCGCCGCCCGTGTCGAACCAGTTGGGCCGGCCGCCGAATCTCTTCCGTTCAGAAGCGAATTGGTCTTGTGATCGAGTTGATTTCGAGGCGCGGAAGGGATTTCGGGAATTCCGGGGGAGCGGTTATAGTCTTCGCGAATCCATTCCGCTCTGGCTTGTCTGTGAAGGTTGTCGACGATGGTTGTGCTCGCGTGTGCCGGCGCTCCGTCGCGTGATCGAATACGTGGCAGCCTGGCCGGAATTCTGTGTGGCCTATTGGCTATAGCGGCCCATGGCTTCGAGGGTGCCCTGCCGCATTCGGCGGCACTGACACTGCTTCTGGTGGTCAGCGGTGCCGTCGGCGCCGCGGTCGGATCTCCCGCCGGGCGCGGGCGGGTCCGGCTCGTCGCGGCGCTCGGAGCAGGGCAGTTCCTCGCGCACAATGCGCTGATGATGGCGACCGTCGCGGATCATTCCCACGCCACCGTCGAAGGGTCCGGCGTCGCCGGATGGACGATGCTGGCCGCGCATGCCGTGGCAACCGTGCTCGCCGCATTGCTGATCGCCGCGGTGGAGCGTGTCTACGCCGCGATGTCGCGCGCCGTCTGGTCGCTGCTCGCCTACTTCGAATCGCTTGCGCCGGGCGATGATCGGCTGGTCCGCACACCCGACGCGCACGTCCGGCCGCCCGGTGCGCTGCTGCTCGGCGCTATCTCCCGGCGTGGCCCGCCGACCTCTTCCGCCCTCGCGACCGCGCTCTGATCCGGGTAGGCCCGGGTACGCGTGCGTCCGAGGCTGCCCTTGTGCCCGTCGCGGATACGTAGTCCGCGCCGGAAGGATATCGGTGCGCCCATTTTTCGGTCCGGCTCACGGCTGCGTAAATCGCGCGGTGAGAAATTCCCCCGCGGCCGTATGTAATTGACTTCTGTGCACTGATATCGAAATCGCGCGGTGTCGATCGCTTTATCGACCATTGGCAATTCGTGCTGCGCGCACGACGGATTCGTGCTGCCGTCGACCGTTTCGGTCGGCGTGTGGAAGGGAAATGCTTTGTCGAGCAAGAAATTCACGTGGCCCGGTCGCGGGCTGCCCCGGCTGCGGCCCGCGTTCACGGTGCTGGCCGCGGCGCTGATCGGCGCGACGGTGCTGGGCACCGGAGTGGCCGACGCGCACTCGCACATCACGCACGCCGAGCCGGCCGACGGCGCGGTGCTGCAGGCGGGTCCGCCGCAGGTGAGCGTCACCTTCAACGAGAAGGTGGACGATCCGGAATTGGCGGTGAGCGGTCCGGACGGCAACACCTGGTCGGTCGGCGATGTGCACGTCGACGGTCGCACGCTCAGCGTCGATCTGGCCCCGCTGGGCCCGGCCGGGGTGTACACCACCCACTTCACCGTGACCTCCAAGGACGGCCACCGCATCGAGGGGCAGCGCACGTTCACGCTGGCCCAGCCCGGTGACGGCACCGCACCGCAGCAGTAGTAGTTCCCCTCCTCCCCACAGCTTTTCGTCTCGCGGACCGGAGTTCGCGAGGAAGGACCTCCCCTGATGAAGACCCTGAACAAGTTCACCGCCACCGCCGCGCTCGCCGTCGCCGCGCTCGCCATCACCACCGGCACCGCCGCCGCCGACGCCCCCGCGACCCAGGAACGGCCGGGCAGCACGGTCAGCACCGACGTCGCCCCCGGCATCCACTACACCGCCAATGTGGTGGACCACTCCGTCGTGCTGCGCACCGACGCCGGCCGGATCAACGTGCGCGGCACCCAGTTCGAGATCCTCGACGCCGACGGCAAGCTGGCCTTCGGTATGCCGCTGACCTACCAGCTGGACAAGAAGGACTGGCCGATCGCCGCGCAGGTCGACGCGGACGGCAAGACCATCACCCTCACCCCGAGCGCCGACCCCGCGCAGGCCACCCCCGCCGCCGAGGTCGCCCTGAAGCCGATCTTCTCCCAGGACGACTTCAACGACGCCCTCGGCGTGGCAGGCACTCAGATCGGCCTGGCCACCGCGATCGGTGGCATGCTCGGCGCGGCCATCGGGCTCGTCGGTGGCTGCATCGCCGGTGCGATCGTCGGCACCGAGCTGATGCCGCCGGCGTTCCTGGTCGGCGCGCCCGGCGGCTGCATCGCGGGCGCCGGCGTCGGCGCGGGCCTCGGCACCGCCATCGGCACCATCGCCATCGGCGCGCCGGTGACCGTGGTCAGCCTGATCCAGATGTACAACACCCTCACCAACAGCCACAATTGATCCGCGTCCCGGGTGTCCCGCGTCGGCGGGACACCCGGGCACGGCGAATTCGGCTACCTCCGAACGGATTTCCCGCCTTGGCCCTCTCCTCCGTTTCCCGGACCGCCATCACGGCCGCGATCAGCGCCGCCGCCCTGCTCACCGGCGCGGGCGTCGCCTCCGCGCACGTCACCGTGTCCGCCCCCGACGCCGTCCAGTCCGGTGATGCGGTCCTCACCTTCCGCGTCCCCAACGAGTCCGGCACCAATAGCCAGACCACCGCACTGACCGTTCAGTTCCCGTCCCTGCTGTCGGTCGACGCCCAGCCGATTCCGGGGTGGAAGTCGGTCATCACCAAGGACGCCGGCGGCAAGGTCACCGCCGTCACCTGGACCGCCGATCCCGGCGCGGGCATCGCACCCGGCCAGTTCCAGCAGTTCCAGGTCCTCGCCGACGACCTGCCCGACCAGGACCACCTCACCTTCCCGGCCACCCAGACCTACTCCGACGGCGAGGTCGTGAAATGGGATCAGACCGATAACCCGGACGGCACCGAACCCGAACGCCCGGTCCCCACACTGGATCTCGCGCCGAAGGGCTCCGACCACAAGCCGACCACCGCGGCGACCGTCGACCACGACACCACCGCCCGCTGGCTCGGCGGCATCGGAATCGCCCTGGCCGCAGGAGCACTCGGCGCCGCCGCCTTCGCGACCCGCCGCCGCGCCTGAGAACCCGCCCGCATGGCACCAGTCGTGCCCGTGTCCATCACCGAACACGGGCACGACCTCAGACAACGGTGAAATTCCCGCCCGAGGTTCGTCAGCCGAGGTGGTCGAAGCGGCGCTTCGTGGTGGTGACAGGCGAATTCAGGGTCAGGTCGAGTACGGTGACCGTCACGTCGGTGATGGATCCGGATTGGAATTTGGGCGACTCGCCGAACAGTTGAACGGGATTCACCGTGACGATCGTCTGCTGGGGCTGGCCGATGCAGTTGACCGGGGCGAGGGAGCTGCCGTTGACTCCTGAGCCGAGGTAGGGCGTGGCTCGGACCGTCACCGACAGTTCCGCGCCGAGACCGGAGGTGCACTGGTAGGTAACGCCGATCACGGCATTGCCATTGGTTTCTCGGGCGGTATCGACAGTGAGCGTGGCGGTCGCGTCCGCGGTGCCGGTGGCCAGCACGGTGGTGACGGCGAACGCGCCGAGTGCGGTGACGAGGGAGCGTGCGTGCACGGTGTTTCCTTGCTGTCCGGACGGCTACCACACGAAGCACCGACGACGCGGCAACCAGCCGACCCGCCGACCCGCATCCCGATTTCAATACCGTTGGCCTGCACTATTTTTCGGATTCCAGCGGTGCCTCGGGAGTGAGGATAGCGGATAGCAAACCAACCGTGACGAACTTTTGAGACATTCACCGGAAATAACTGGTCGCCCGACCGACACCGCGGCCCCGCCGGTCAGTCTCGCCGGCGACACCCGACTTCAGGAATCGACAGCCCGGGGGACTCTGTGTTCGGCGCGCCATTGGTTGGGGGTCTGGCCGTAGCGTTGGCGGAAGCGGCGGATGAAGTGGGTGGGGTCGCGGAATCCGCTGGCGTGGGCGATGGCGGCGATGGAGCGTTGATGTGCGGCGGGGGCGGAGAGCAGGCGGCGGGCGTGGTCGAGGCGGGCGGCGATGAGGCGTTGTTCGAGGCTGATCCCGGCCTCGGCGCACAAGCGGTAGAGGCGTCGCACCGAAATGTGGTGTGCGGCTGCGATGGTCGGCATGTGCAGGTCGGGGTCGGTGGCGCGGCGGCGGGTGAAGTCCAGAATCTGACGCATCAGCAGGTGGGCGGGGACCGCGGTGCCGTCGCAGGGGCCGTGCTCGGCGGCCGAGATCAGCACTGCGCGAATCAGTTCGATGCACGCATTGCCGAGCTGCTCGGCGGCGGGATCGCCGGTGAGGTCATCGGCACGGTCGAGCATGGAGGCCAGTTGCGTGGTGAGGAGTGAGTGCAGGGGACTGGTGTGCAGGTGTCCGGTCGCGGCGGCGATGGTGTCGCCGGGTAGGTCGAGGCAGTCGGCGTCGAGGAGCATCCCGATCGGGGAATCCTGTCCGGACCAATCGAACCGGAGTGGCCGTGAGTAGTCGAACACCTCGCACGCCCCCGGACGAGCCACGTATCGGCGGTGCTCGTGTTCGCGGCGACCGGTGCGCAACGGCAGCACTGACACCGCGAGCGTGGACGTCGGGGAGGCCCGCACGTGCGCGGCGTTGCGGGTGGTCGACATGCCCGGCATATTCGCCCGCATCAGGGTCGCAGGCCCGATCTGCCACGTCTCCATCCGCGCCGACACCGCATCCTGCCCCGGCTCGAGTTCGAGTTTCCGATCCGCCCGAAGTGTTGTTTGCTCGAGCGTCGCTACGAGGGCGGGGAGGCGATCGCTCGGCGGCAGGGTCGCCGTGTCGAACACCACGCTCATCAGTCAGCTCCCACCCCGCTCTGTGCGCAATTCCGCGCCCCGCCACGATTGAGGTGCGCGCCGTCGGGCACCCGTGAGCCGGAAGCTTAAACACGTGAATGGCTAATTGTCGGCACGTACTGAATCCCGGATATTCCTCCCATCGCACCGAAAACCGACAGGCAAACGAGGGATCGTCGGCTCACGGTGCCGTCCCACCGGCTCTCGGTGCCAATTCCGGACGCTCCGCCTGCTCGGCGCATATCGGGCGCTCCGAAGCGGGTCCGGCCTCGAATACATGGAGTGGCGTGCCCGTGCTTCCGACCGGGCACGCCACCTTCGGTGAATTCGCGCTGTGCACAGCATGATTCGCCATTCCGACCCTCCTTCCGTGAAAGGACCCCAGCGTCATGTCCGCCCGCGCAGTCCTCGTGATCGTGGCCCACGTCCTGTTCGCCGCCGCGGCCGCGCCCGCCGCCGCCGAACCGCTCCGGTCGGGCGGGTACCGGATCTTCCTCGAGGCCCAGCCCGCCTACACACTGCGGCCCGTCGTCACCGCGGCCGACATCGCCGATGTGCGAACGAGTGCGGACGAGGGCGCGGACACCAACCGGTGGCAGCCGGTCCTGATCGGGTACCGACCCGCCGGGCCGGTGTTCCAGCTCCTCAACTCCTCGACCAGGCTGTGCCTGCAACCCGTTCGGCTCGACTCGCTGACCTACTCCGTCGGCCAGAACGTGTGCGGCGTCGCCGAGACCGGCCTGTGGTACGTGAGCGAGACCAACGGCAACCGTCGCGTCAGCCTCGCCTCCGACCCGAGCCGAACCCTCTACGGCGACACCACCTCCACCACACCCGTCGCGTTGCTCGGGACCATCGGCGACGAGCCACGCGCCCGCTGGATCTTCCGCCACCTCTGACGCGACCGCCCGCCGGATGTAGCCCGACCGGCACAACGGTGCGGTGGCGGCCGGGCCGTGCCGCGCGATCCCACCGACGCCCGGCGCGATTCATGGCGCCACAGCCGAAACACTCACTGCGATGGGCATTCCCGGCGCCGACGGGCACAAGCATCCAGGCTAGGGCCACCCACCTGGCGCAAGGGCGAATCCGGGAACGCCGGTCGGCGGCTGTCCACGCCGGACCTTCGGCTCTGACTGCCACGCCCTGCCGCGCCGGACGGCCGCCGCTGGCATCGGAATGGCAGGGGCCGCCCGCGGGCAGCGCGGTGAGCCGGAACCACTGCCACAGAACGGCTTTCATCGTCGCCGAACACCTGGTCGACAATGACCTCGCGGCGTGATGGGCGTTTGCGTTCACCGATAGTCCCGCTGCGGCCGGCCGCTGGTCCCCTGCAGGTGGGTGGTTCGGTGGCGATCGGCCGCAGCGGGCGGGCCGGGGAAGGCGGCTCATTGCGTTCCCGCAGCCCGCTACGAGGCTGCCAATGTCGGTAGCCGTTGCCAACAGCTGTGCCTGCACCACCATCGGCCCACACTGTCACCGGCTCACCGCCGTCACGGTGTGAGCGTGGCTGTTTCGTCCACTGGTGGGCGGGTCGTCGATCTGATCGGTGACCCGCGGGTGTTACGGTGCGGCAGAACGTAGTTCGATCTGGATTCGTCGCCGATCCCCGCGATCGACGGGTGTCGGCGTGAGTGGGCGTGATCGGAGGAGCCGGTGCTTGCTGGCAAGGTTTGTGTGATCAACGGTGCCGCCAGCGTGATCGGTCAGGCTGTCGCCGAGAGGTTTGCCCGTGAGGGTGCGGTGGTTGTCGGCGTCGACAAGGTCGAGCATTCGGTCGGCGATAGGTCGATGCGGGCCGACCTTGCCGATGAGCCTCAGGTTGAGGCGATGTACGAGGAGGTCGTACGTGAGCACGGCCGACTCGACGTCATCTACAACAACATGGGACTGATGGATGCCGGTGACCACTCGGCGCTGGACACCAGCCTGGAGACCTGGCGGCGAGTCCAGGATGCCAATCTGACCAGCATCTTCCTGTCCTGCAAACACGGCATCCCGTACCTACGGAACACCGAGCCGGTCGGCGGCTCGGTCATCAACGCCGCATCGTTCCTGTCCGCGCTGGGGTCGGCGACCGCCCCGATGGCCTACACGGCCGCGAAGGCCGCCGTCGTCCAGTTGACCAGGGACCTCGGTGTTCATCTCGCGCGCAGCGGCATCCGCGTGAACGCCGTGCTGTTCGGTCCGATCGAGACACCGGCACAGCGCGCGGTCTTCGACCGCAATCCAGGAGCCCTGGACAAACGCCTGGTGCACTGGCCGATGGGCCGATTCGGCACCCTCGACGAGGCAGCCGGCGCGATAGCCTTTCTGGCAAGCGACGATTCCGGCTTCCTCACCGCCGCCGCACTCCCACTCGACGGCGGCATCACCGAAGCCTTCACCGTCCCGGAATAACAGTCCGCCCGGTCATGCTGTGGCCGTGGGAATTACCGAATACTCGTGCGCCCCGGGTGGTTCGAACAGCATCCACAACCACGCGGACGCGCCGTGAACCGCAGATTGCCACCGACATCGTCGTTGTTCGGGGACGTCGGCGTCGCTGATCGAACGCCTCGGGCCACGCGCTGTTCGGCCGGTGCGCTGAGTTCATACGGTCGGCCACATCTGCCTCACGGCAGCCGCGTGGTCGGCGGCCTGTCGTAAACCGGTCTGGAACGCGGGTTCGAAGCCGGCCGGGTCGAACAGGTCCGGGCCGATCACGGCAGCGGTTTCGGGCACGATGAACAGTGTTGTGGCGCCGCCCAATTCGCTGTCGGCCGGAGCGTGCGGATACAGGTGTGCGAGCGGTTCGATGATGAGGATCTGCTGCGCGCCCGCAGCCAGGTCGGCGTTGACGGTCGAATGCATACCGCCGTCGACATAGGAGGCGCCGTCGATGGGGACGGGCGCACATATCCCCGGTGTCGCGGTGCTGGATGCGACGGCTTCGGCAGGAGAGGCTGGTCCGCTCGCTGTCCAGACCTGCCGTTGATTGGTGACAACGTCGATCGCGGTGATGAGCAGCTCTTTGTCGGGCCATGCGGTCAGGCCGATGAGGCTGCCCATCTGGGCGATGCGCATCGCCGGGCTGTTCGGATCGGGCTGTGGTTCGAGATGTTCGTCGGTCGGGGCGGGCGGAGTTACCAGGCGCATCGGGTCGAGGCCCCCCGCGATTACGCATCCGGTGATCGAACCGGCAGAGGTGCCGACGATCCGGTCGGCGCGCGCCAGGTCGATTCCTGCTTTGGCGAGTCCGATTACGACCCCTGCCATCCACACCAAGCCGATGGCTCCACCACCGCCGAGGACAAGGGCGGTAGTGCATTTGGTGGGGGGCTGTGCCGTCATGGTGTTGCTGCCGGTGCTCTCCATTGCCCAAGATTACCCCATCGAGTAAATATTTACTCACTCCAGTAACCAAGGCGACCGGGCGCGAATTCACCCTGCGGTGCCCGGCCGGGGCGATGTCGCGAGCGAATTGTGCTGTGGCATCGCCATTTTCGCTTCCGTGTCAGAAAGCCTGCAGTGTGAAGGGCGGCATACCGGTGGCGGGGACCAGTGCGGCGCGGCCCCGGGCGGATTCCCATGCCGGGGAATCCAGCGCCTGGAAGGTCAGGTGGCCGCCACGATGGCACGCCGGAACAGGTCGACCAGCTCGGCTGCGTACGCATCGGGAGAGGTCAAGGCGCCTGTGGCGTAACGGATTCCGGCCGCGTCGATGGCGGCCCTGAGAGTGACCGCCATGACGAGTGGGTCGAAAGCTGTGAACTCGCCCGCAGCCTGGCCCGCGCGAAGCTCCACCTCCAGCCGTTCCAGTGCGGAGGCCTGATGCTGCGGGATCTGCAGTGGATCCCCGGCCGTGGTGCGAACGTTGTTGAAGATCTCGATCAAGGCCCGCATGTGTTCGGGCCGGTCTCGGTGATAGTTGAGGTTGGCTGTGATGTAGGCCGACAGCTGTGGCCATCGACCGGCGCCCGCGGCCTCGATTCGCGGGCTCATATACTGCTCGGCCGCGAGGACGATGTGGTCGACTACCGCGAGCATCAGATCGTTCTTGCCGTCGAAGTGGTAGGAAATCAGCCGCGTACTGCTGATTCCCGCGCGCGTCGCGATCTTGGCGAACGATGTCCCGGTGTAACCGAATTCGGCGAGCGTGTCGATCGCCGCCGCAACTATCTGCGCACGTCTTGCCGCATTCGTTACCGACATGAGTAAGAAATTACTCATGTCGGTAATGGTTGACAAGGCGGCCTCGGCTGCTGCTCAGAAATCTCTGCGGCGCAGGCTTTCCCGCGCGGCCCAGATCGCCGCGGACGGTGAAAGACAACGGCAGTATCAAGGGGACGAGAATCCCTGTGGCGGCCATCGCATTTCGGAACACGGTGGCCAAGCCCGCCGCGAAACGGGCGAGCCTTCTCCCCGAGGCGATCCGATCGAGTACACCGGTGTGCCGTGAACAGTCCGGGTTGCGGCAGAGCGTCCGGGGCGTGCGATAGCAGGGCGGATGTGCGTGTGCACATCGTAGACGGGTCGGGCGCCTATTCATCGTGTGATACCGCACCTCCAGAATTGCATGTGCACATTGCAGGAGCTGGAGACACCATGGACAACGTTCTTCATTCGGGTCGCCGGATGGAGCCGGTTCGCTGGTCCGCCCCGACCGCACCACAGCGGGCGAAGCAGCAGCTGAGTTCGCCGCCGATGCCCGCGCTGCGTCGAATCGACCTTCCAGGTGAGGGACCCGAGGATGTCGTTATCGGTGCCGACGGCTTGGTCTACACCGGCACCGCCGACGGCGCGATACTTCGCGTCGACATCACCTCGGGTGTGGTCGATCAGGTGGCCGATACCGGCGGTCGCCCATTGGGATTGCACGCCGGGCCGGACGGTTCACTGCTCGTCTGTGACGCCTACCGCGGACTGTTGCGCTGGGGCGGGCTCGGGCAAACGCTCGAGGTGCTGGTCGACGCTGTCGACGGTGAGTCGTTGAAATTTGCGAGCAATGTCGTGCAGGACCCCGACGACGGGACGATCTATTTCACCGCATCGTCGCGTCGCTGGACCGAAGCCGAATGGATGGGTGATCTGCTCGAGCATTCGGGCACCGGCAGGTTGCTGCGCCGGACCCCGGACGGCAGGGTGGACGTTCTGCTCGACGGTCTGCAGTTCGCGAACGGTGTGGCTTTCACACCCGATCGAGAATCGCTGATCGTGGCGGAAACGGCCGCATACCGCCTCAATCGCTACTGGCTGCGCGGCCCGCGGGCGGGCGCCAGGGAAACCCTGGTCGACAACCTGCCCGGTTTTCCGGACAACATCGCGCTGGGCAGCGACGGACTTATCTGGGTCACGCTCGCCTCACCCCGCAACCCGTTGCTCGACGCGCTGCTCCCGTACCCGGGTGTATTGCGAAAGCTGTTGTGGCAGTTACCGGATCGCTGGAAACCGGCTCCGGTGCACACCACCTGGGTGATCGCCGTCGATCTCGCCGGATCGCTCGTCCATGACCTGCAGCGCGACGGGGCCGACTACGCCATGGTCACCGGCGTGGCAGAACAGCAGGGCACTTTGATTCTTGGCAGCCTGCACGAATCGGCGCTCGCGGTCACCTACGTTCCGTCCTGACGCGGCGCAATCACCTGGTCGCCGTCTCTATTACCGAAAGCAGGAGATATGGACTTCGCACCCGGCCCCCGCGCGGCCGACCTCATCGAGCGCGACAAGCATCAGCACCACACCACGGTGCTGGTTCCCGATGATTCCCCGCTGGACGCCGCGTGGTCCACCGCACGCGCCGTCCGGCTCACCGACGGGCCCGACGAGGTCCATCTCGATGTGACCGGCCGCCTCGAGCCGGCCGAGTACTCCGGGGAACGATGAGCATGGCACGGATTCTGATCACCGGCGGCGCGTCGGGTCTCGGAGCGGCGCTGGCCCGGCGGTTCGCCGCTCGTGGCGACCAAGTGCTGGTCACCGATCTGGCGGAGCGTGGCCCGGTCCCGGACGGCGCCACCTATCTGCGACTCGACGTCACCTCGGAGGACGACTGGCTGCAAGCGCGAAAGACCGTGCAGGACAGCATGGGTGGCCTCGACGTGCTCGTCAACAACGCCGGGGTGGCTACAGGCGGGCGCATCGAATTCGTGCCGCAGGAGGAATGGGCTCGGGTCATGAACATCAATGTCCTGGGTGTCGTCCGTGGCTGCCGGACCTTCGCGCCGATGTTCAAGGCCGCGGGCACGGGACACTTGGTCAATATCGCGTCGCTGGCGGGGCTCGTGCATCCGCCCGCCATGGCCTCCTATACCGCAGGGAAAGCGGCGGTCGTCGCTCTCAGCGAGAGCCTGCGATACGAGCTCACTCCGCACGGAATCGATGTCTCCGTCGTCTGCCCCTCGTTCTTCCGCACCAACCTCGCATCGTCGCTGCCCGACAGTGATCCGCTCGTGGCCGCGGTCGCCCGGAAGCTGATCGACAACGCCGGTCCGGACGCAGACCGCATCGCTGCCGCGGCGATCGCCGGAATCGATGCCCGCCGATTCGTCATCCTGACCGATCGGGCCGGGCGGCAGGCGTTTTGGACGAAGCGGCTGCTGCGCCCGCTCTACGACCGGCAACTCGCCACCATGGGACGCCGCACCGCGGCCGGCGCCGAAGGCTCTCAGGAAGGGAACCGGACCACTCGATGAGCAAGGGAACGATCGTCATTACCGCCGCCGTGCCCGCTGCCTTCGGCCGAGCCACCACTTCGATGTCGAGGTGTTCGAGCCCGACACCTGCCAGGTCCTGATGGCCGCGCTACTCATACGGATGATCGCACCCGGCCGGCCGGGGAGTTGGTCCGGAAGACTGCGGAACGAGATGGTTGGAATCCGGTGACGCCGACCAGCATACGGCGAACGCTGAATCGCGAGCCTCTGGCCGCGGCGGCAGCGGCCTGCATCGCGCTCACCTGGAAGCATCGCGACCTGCTGCTTTCGTGATGACATGATGGCCGTGTGCGCGTACTTGTCACCGGAGCGAACGGTTACCTAGGTCGTGCTGTCGTCGAAGCCCTTCACTCTGCCGGGCACGAGCCTGTCGCGATGGTTCGTGCTCAGGGGCGGGCGATTCCGGGCGCAGCCGATGTTCGAGTGGCTGACTTGCTCGACGACAAGGCGGTCCGCAATGCGGTAGACGGCGTAGACGCGATCTGTCACCTCGCCGGGTTGACGCGAGCACGCGAATCGGTTGACGAACCATTGCGCTATTTCCGCGTGAATACCGCCGGAACGCTCTCGGTGCTCGAAGCCATGGTCGACGCGGGGGTCCGCAGGATCGTTTTTGCTTCGACCGGGGCCATCTATGGCACGCCGGATGTGCAGCCGATGACCGAGGATCTCGGTGATGCGCCGCCTCATCCATACGCAGGCAGCAAGCTTGCGGCTGAGCTGGCTATCGAGGCCGTCGCCGGTAGCGGGGAGCTGGCGGCAGTAATTGTTCGACTGTCGAATATCGCCGGCGGTGCGGACGGGGATTCGAGTCGGCTGATACCGCGCGTATTGACTGCTGCATCCGAGCATTCGGCGTTGATCGTCAACGGTGATGGCACTGCCGTCCGTGACTACCTGCACGTCATGGATGCGGCCCGGGCCTTCGTGGCATGTATCGAGCACCTCCCGCCCATTGGCACCGCTACCCGCTACAACATCGGCAGCGGACAGGGTACGAGTGTGCTCGACGTGGTGGCCGCGGTGGAACGGATAACCGGCCGACCTGTTGCGCTCCAGCATCGTTCGGCGGCAGCGGAACCTGCGGTGTTGATCAACGACCCGACCAAGGCAATGGCTGAAATCGGCTGGAAGCCAACGCATTCTGATATCGATGACATCGTTCATGATGAATCGCTGGCGCTTCTGGAAGAATCCTGAAAATCCGCTGGTAAGTGGAAAAAGCCCGGCTGTGACGACGACCTTCAGTCGATTCGGGTGGAGAGGGCTATGTCTTCACCCGGAGTCGGGGACGCCAATCTCATGAGACGGTACAGCTGGAGGACGATGATGCCCATGGAGAGCAGACTGATCGAGGTCGAGACGGGCCGTCGCGAGGTTGTCCACGACCTCACATCGCAGTGTGCAGCTTTTCTGCGTGAGACGGCGACGGAATCCGACGGGTTACTTCACGTATTCGTGCCGCACGCGACCGCGGGCATCGCATTGATCGAACTCGGCGCAGGCAGTGACGATGACTTGCTCGCCGCTCTGCACGACCTGCTGCCCGCCGACGATCGCTGGCGGCACGCACACGGCTCACGCGGACATGGACGCTCGCACGTCATGCCCGCGCTGATTGCGCCCTATGCCAGCATTCCGGTGTTGCGCGGCGAAATGGCGCTGGGGACTTGGCAATCGGTCGCTATCGTGGATCTCAATGTCGACAACCCGGTGCGCCACGTGCGATTGTCCTTCCTGGCCGGCTGAAACGAAGCATCATTCGGCCGTAAGGCCACGCATGGAGCTGTCGCGGGCGCTCAGTGTGGTGCTACTTCTGAGCCGACAGGCTGCTCAGGAGACCACCGATCACCGGAATCTAGTTCGCGCTGTCCGTTCGATACGCACGCCGATACCGACGAGCTCTCAGCCGCCGACTCTGCGGGCCAGGACTACACCATCCTCAACGTCCTGATCCTGCCCCTCATGTCGATCACCGGCGGAATCCGAAAGGGCCTGCCCAAACCCTGGCTCTTCTTCGTCAACAGCCTGTTCACCAGCGCCGCTTTCGGATTCGTCCTCTACCTCATCACCGCCGACCGCCACCGCCGAGTGTCGGCGGCCACCGCGCGGGCGTAGGCGAGAGATCGACTATCGCCGCCCGTACTGGATTGCTGCATCGGTGAATCGCGACGCCATTGATCGGCGAATCCGGGCGGGACACGGCGACGTTCCGCACCATCTGGCGAACACCGAGCTAAATTGCGCTGACGCCACTCGCCCGAATGCTCTCGACGATCGAGGAGGACCCAATGCGCGTGCTCGGCATTGCCGCGGTGGTGGCCACCGCGGCCCTGATGGCCGGATGCTCGTCGAACAGCAACAGCAATTCCGCTCCGTCGAGCGTCACCCCCACACCGGCGAATCCTGCCGAGGTGAAGGACTGCCACTCGCAACCACAGACCCGCCCGTCGGCCATCATCATCACCTGCGCCGACGGCAACCATTCCGTCTCCGATATCACCTGGAGCAGCTGGACCGACAGCTCCGCCCGCGGCACCGGTACCGAACACCGCAACACTTGTACACCGAGTTGCGCTGAAGGACAAAAAGAGTCGATGCCGGTGACAGTCGAGCTGACGACCCCGGTCAATGGCATCTTCACCCAGATGACCCTCGACTCCGGCAACGGCAAACCCGAGACCCAACCGCTTCCCCGGTAAAAGCATGTGGCGGATTTTAAGGTGGCCGATGGTTGGATGGTGTCGCTGAGCTGCGGGTTCATGCCAAAGCAATGCCACGCGGTGAGGGCGGCTGTCAGGCCGTTCGCTGTCTTTCTGCTGCCTACCGACGTGGTGGCCGGTTCCTTCGATGATCTGTCCACTGCGCGCCGTCCCACCAGCGGTCGATGTTCTGCAATCCCTCGGGGTCGGCGTACCAGCCCGCAGGGGGAGTGGCCGGAGGTGGGAGGGCCTGCGTAGGTCCGGTTGCCCAGGGATACGGCCGGGTGAATGCCTGCTGTCCCTGCAGCGGATGCAAGCCGGCCTTCTCCAGCTTGGCCAGCCTCGCCGCTACGAACTGATCGTGACGGCGCCTGCCATAGAAGGCGCCGGCGAGGCAGAAGGACAGAATGACGGCGTAGCCGAGGAACAAAGGAAGTATCTCGGACGAGAAGGGTGGGGCATTGTCGCCCATATCCGCTGTGAGCGCGTGCCACGCCGCCGCCAAGATCAATATCCGAAGCGCCAGTGCCAGGCCGACAGCGGCCATCGTCCAAAGGTACGGATGGTCCCTCAGATAATGCGAAGCGCGGGCGGAAACGAATGCCATACCGATCCCGACGAGGACGATGACGATGGCCATAATCACGATCGCGGCCCCCGGGTCGTTGTCGATCCCACCCGCACTCATGAGCACGCCACCGATCGAATCCATGAGAAACAACGCCGCTACAAAGAGCGCCACCACGAGGCCAACCGGTCGTTGCGGCCATCCCTGCTGTCGTATGTCGGCAATGTCCGCCGCCGGACTCCTACGCCGGGTGTGGACTTGGTAATGAATTGCCGCTGGTACAGCCAATCCGGTGGACACGAGCGTTCCCTGTACCGCGGCGGGAAGGTGGGCCGCGGCCGCCAGGTAGCCGATCGCTATGGCGCAGGCGATGCTGGCACCGAGGCCATACAGCGAATGTTCGTTCAAGCCGTCCTTACTGGCCTGAGTCATCTATTTCTCCCCCCTTCTCATCATGCGGATCGCGGCTGAGGTCGAGGCGGCGACGGTTGGCGGCCCCTGCGGGCGCTTCGGCCCTCTCGACCTCAGCTACGACGAAGTAGCCGATGTTGTGCTGGTCGGCCGAGGTGGGGGATACGGGCCTTGCGACCTCCCCTCTCCAACGAGCCGGCTTCGAGAATGACTATGCGGTCGTCGATGTCGGCTGTCTTGAGTAGTGCACTACGCGAACCATGGCCGGCGACTGCGGGGCGTGTGCGGGTAGGTTGCTGCGTCGGCAGTTGGTGCAGCTGGATCGTCGGACCGGACCACAGCCAGTCGACCAGGCGGTGAGTCGACGGTCCGAATTCGACTGCGGGAGGCCAGGTCGGGTACGGCTTTTCCGTTCCCAGCACTGCCCATGGCGCTGCAGTAGCGTCGGTTCGACCTACACGCTCACCATGCCCGCCGCCGATGCTGCAGACCTGCACGCCCAGGCTTCGGGCTTCGCCGATTTCTCGTTCTACGACTAACTGGCGCAGCGTATCGCGAGTGACTGACATCTATTTCAGATGTGGTAGCGCCCGAATCGGGGCATGCGAAACGAAGGTGTAGGCACGGCGGTGTTCCGGGTCACATCGCTGTTCTGTTACAGGGGCCGGGCCGTCGGTGTCTTGTGTTCGTTCGGTGCGCAGCACGGAACATCAGCGGTGCGAACGCCCGCACCGCTGTGATTGCTCCTGCAGGAGAACGGAAATCAACATGAGCAAGGTCTGGTTTGTTACAGGCTCCTCCCGCGGCCTGGGCCGCAACTTCGTCGAGGCCGCCCTGTCCCGGGGGGGGAAAGGCGCCGCGAACCCCCCCAACACCAAACACCCCCCCCGACCCGCCCCCACCCCCCACCACCCAACCCTTCCCCCCCCCCCCGCACCCACC
>NZ_JBHZCS010000080.1:14689-20818 GCF_042755705.1 Nocardia sp. NPDC059154 | reverse complement strand
GTTGGGATTCCTCCCAAAGAAGAACGAAAATCAACATGAACAAAGTTTTTTGTGTTACAGACCCCCCCCACTGCCTGGATCGCAGCTCCGCCGGGCCCGCCCGTCCCAGCGGCGACAGGTTCCCCGCGACCGCCCGGAACGCCGAACACCTTGCCGGACTGGCCGCCGCCTACGGCGACGCGGTGCTTCCGCTACAGCTGGACGTGACCGATAGGTCGGCGGTGTTCGCGACTGTAGAGCGCGCCGGAGAACACTTCGGTCGTCTCGACGTCATCGTGAACAATGCGGGTTACGGCGTACTGGGTGCTGTGGAGGAGCTGAGCGAGCAACAGTTGCGAGATCAGTTGGAGACCAACCTGTTCGGCGCGGTGTGGGTTGTTCAGGCGGTGCTGCCGCGGCTGCGCGAGCAGGGTGGCGGGCACATTGTTCAGATCTCCTCGGTCGGCGGCGTGGCCGCGTGGCCGCTCGGTGGCGCCTACCATGCGTCGAAATGGGCGCTGGAAGGTCTGAGCGAGTCTCTCGCACAGGAGGTTGCGGGCTTCGGCATCAAGGTGACCGTTGTTGAACCGAGCTCGTACGCGACCGAGGGCGCCGCCGGCGCCGTCCACGCCGAGATCGACCCACGGTATGCCGATCTCCGTGCGGCTTTCGCCACCTACGCGCAGACGCTCGATCAGGGTGACCCGGCCGCTGCGGGGCGGGCGCTGCTCGAGATCGTCGACAGCGACAACCCGCCGCTGCGGGTGTTCTTCGGGGCGCAGGGCAACGAGATCGTTCCGCAGGTCTACGCCGACCGGCTGGCGACCTGGGCCGATTGGCACAAGATCGCGATCGAGGCGCAAGGCCACACCCCCGCAGCCTGATTCGTCGACATGCCCACGGAAAGGCAACGCCCCCACCCGAATCGAGAGCGCTTCTCGAGTTGGGTGGGGGCTTTCGCCATTCGTGACCATCGTGGATCACGGCCCTACCTGGCCTGGTGACCTGCATCACGTGTTGTTATGTCGAGGTGGCGGGCGGTGTCCCGAGGACATGAGTGAGCACAACAGCAGCTGTACGAAGGTCGTGGTGATCGGTGGCGGCTACGCCGGAACCGTGGCGGCCAACCGTCTGCGGCAGCGCGACGACGTCGAGATCACCGTGGTCAACTCTCGTCCGCGGTTCGTCGAGCGCCTGCGGTTGCATCAGTTCGTGGCCGGAACCGGTGAGGTCGCGATCGACTACGACACGCTGCTCGGTGCGGGCGTGCGGTTGGTGGTCGACGACGCCATTCGAATCGATACGGCCGCACGGACCGTGGAGTTGGCATCCGGCCGCGCGTTGGACTACGACTACGTCGTCTACGCGGTCGGCAGTACTGCGGCGGTGCCCGCCTCCATACCCGGAGCAGTCGAATTCGCCTACCCCATAGCGGAATTGGAGCACGCGGAGCGGCTGCGCGCCGTCATCGAGGGGACGTCGGCGGCGGCGATCACCGTCGTCGGTGCGGGGCTGACCGGGGTCGAGACGGCGGCCGAGCTGGCCGAACAGGGCCATCGGGTCACGCTGGTCTGCGGCGATAGATTGGCCCCGACGTTCTCCGAGCGAGGGCGGCGGTTGGTGGCCAGATGGATGGCCAGGAATGGGGTCGAGGTGCTCGAGCGGGTGCGGGTGGCCCAGGTCCTGCCGGATGGGGTCGTATTGGCCGACGGCAGGGTGGTACCCGGTACAGCCACCATTTGGACCGCTGGATTCGGTGTTCCGGACCTGGCCGCACGCAGCGGCCTGCACACCGACGGGCTCGGTCGGCTCCTCACCGACGAGACGCTGACCAGCGTCGACGACGACCGGATCGTTGCGGCCGGTGACGCCGCCGCTCCATCCGGCGTGCCACTGCGGATGAGCTGCCAGGCCGCCGGGCCGCTCGGCGCTACGGCCGCGGACACCATTCTGGCCGGCATCAGCGGTGCTCGGCCCGCAGTGCTGGACCTGGCGTTCCTGGGTTCCAATGTCAGCCTCGGCCGCCGGGCCGGCATCGTACAGTTCGCCCGCAAGGACGACACCGCTGTGAACGCGTACCTCGGTGGCCGTATCGGCGCGCCGATCAAGGAGACGGCCACCAAATGGACGGTGTCGGGAATCCGATGGGAAGCGCGCAAGCCCGGCGTGTTGTTCTGGGCCAAGGGCGGCAGGCGGCTCGAACATTCGGTGAGCGGTGGCGAAGTGGTGACGAACCCGTGAGCAGCACCGACGAGCATGCCGAGCGATTCACCCTGTTACGGCCGCTGCTGTTCACGATCGCCTACGAAATCCTCGGCTCGGTAACAGAATCCGATGATGTTCTGCAGGATAGCTATCTGCGATGGGCGCGGGTGGATCTCGCTACGGTGCGGGACACCAAATCGTTTCTGGCGCAATTGGTGACCCGGCAGGCGCTGAACACGCGGCGGGCCGGCATCCGGCGTCGCGAGGACTATATCGGCCCATGGCTGCCCGAGCCGTTGCTGGTGACCGAACAGGACGCCGCGACCGATGTCGTGCTGGCCGAATCGGTGTCGATGGGGATGCTGGTGTTGCTGGAAACGCTGAGCCCTGACGAACGAGCGGTGTTCGTCCTGCACGAGGTGTTCGGCTTCGACTACGACGACATCGCCGCGGCGGTAGGCAAATCCGTCGCCGCGGTGCGGCAGATGTCCTACCGGGCCCGCCGGTATGTGCAGGCGCGGCGCAACCGGTTCGGGCCTGTCGACGCCGCGCGTACCGCCGAGCTCACCGAACTGTTCATGACGGCGGCGACGACCGGTGACATGGAGGGTCTGCTGTCGATGCTCGCACCGGATGTCACCTGGACCACCGACAGCGGCGGCAAGGCCACTGCGGTGAGTCAGATGATGACGGGTGCGCCGCAAGTGGCCACGACTCTCATGGCGCTGTTCGGCTCGATGCTGCGCAGACCCGACATCCGGATCGAGCCGGTGAACTGCAACAGCGAGCCAGCGGTGGCCATCTACACCGGCGACCGCCTCGAAGCGGTCCTCTTCCTCGAGCTGGCCGGCGACAGGATCGTCAACGGTTACGGTATCCGCAACCCGGACAAGCTCGCCGCCCTCTCAATCGCGCGCACGATCGCCCGGCGCCCACTGTAGGCGAGCCGTCGCAGCAAACCATTTGTCCTCAGGAGTGAAAGACCATGTCAACCAACAAACTCAGCGAGCTGACCGGCGACTATGTCCTCGATCCAGCCCACACCCGGATCGGCTTCATCGCCCGGCACACAATGGCCACCAGGGTGCGTGGGAACTTCCGAACCTTTGACGGCAACGCGCACCTCGACTTCGACGCACCACCGAGGTCGAGCGGTCGGCTCACGATCCAGGCGAAAAGCATCGACACCGGCAATCGGCAGCGCGACGATCTGCTGGGTAAGAAATTCCTCGGTGTCGACGACCACCCGGCGATCACTTTCGTCCTGACCCGGGTGGATCAGTCCGGCGAGGCGAATGTCGAGGTCACCGGTGACTTGACCATGCGTGGCATCACCCGGCCGATCACCATGGAATTCGAGCTGACCGGCGCGGAGACCGACCCGCGCGGCGCCCTCCGGATCGATTTCACCGGCAGCGTCACGATCAACCGCAAGGACTGGGGAGTGCACTGGAAGGCGGCCGCAGGCATGGTCGGCCCAAAGGTGGTGCTGCAGTTCGATGTTGCAGTAATCCGGAAGTCTTGAGCGGAAAGAGAATCGAGTGGATATCGACTCGGACTCGCACCGTCGACGCCGGTGGTTGCGCGCGCTGTCAGCGATGATCGCTTTGTTGCACCTCAGCGTGGTGACGCCAGCGGCGGTATCGAGTGCGGACAGCCATGCGGATTTGCCGGCTCTCGACGGCGGCCGGTTCGTCGAGACCGCGGTGGCGCGCTTTCATTTCCTGGAGGCGGGTCAGGGGCCGCCCATCGTTCTGCTGCCGGGTGGCACGCTGTGGTCGTACACCTATCGCGACATCATTGGCGCACTGGCCGCCAATCACACTGTCTATGCGGTCGACCTGCCTGGTTCGGGGTTCACCACGCTGCACGACGCGGATTTCGGATATGACGTGCGGGCCATGACAGAGGCTCTGCGGCTGTTCATGTCCGCGGTCGGCATTGCCCGTGCGTCCGTACTGGCACATTCCCTGAGCGGTTCGGTCGCCGAGGCGATCATCGTTGAATCTCGGTAAACCGATACTGGACAACAGTTTCCGCAGCCGCTGGACATCTACCCGACCGTCGTTGAGGCGGTCGTAGAGCGCCCCGTGCTCACGGCGATGCTCCGGGGTCACGTCGACTCCACCACCGACCGCACCGCGCCCTGCGCGCAGAGCACCGCATCGGTGAGCTCGAACAACTCGTCACCCCGCGCGGTCGGACACGCGCGTGCATCGTTCGCCGAATCCCTTCTGCGCGTGGGAATGCGCCGGGCTGGAGTCCAAGAACCGACACCGGCAAGTGTCGGAAGAACCGGCGCGGACTCTATTCCGACGGCCGTGCAAGGGGATCGAGGGTGCCGGGCACGGGTGTACCCCACACCGACACAAGAACTTGTGCGGGTTCTCGTTTTGTGCCCGAAAATGTGAGGAGCGGTGGGGCGCACAGGGGTTCGCCGGCGGTGTTGGGGAGCAGGAAGCGTCGTATCCGCACCGTCACGCCCCCACGATCACCGACACCGTCGCGTCGTAGTAGCTGGTGTTGTAGGCGGTGTGGGTGCCGGGGTCCACCGCCACACCCTCCGCATGTTTACCGACGGAGATGGCGGCCGTGGCGGGTCCCCGCGGTGGTGGCGAGGACGGGGACGGCGAATCCGGTTCGGACTGTGCGGTTTCCGGTTATGACGGGCACCCCGGGGACCCGTACAGGGTGCCGGTGGTGAGGGCGATCAACAGCGCGGCCATGGTGCCCAGGGCAGTGCCCGGGCGGGAGGTGCCGTTCAGGTTCGAGCAGGCGGAGTACCCCAGGGCATCGAGGATCGTGCCCGCGACCGTGTTGCTTCCGACCGGCGCGGCACTGAGGGGGTTGATGAGCTGCTGGCTTCCGCTCGCCGAACCCGAGGCCGAACCGGTTATCGGGGTTCCTTGCCCATTTCCGGTCGGGACGTCGGCGATATCGGACGTGCTCGACGAGGAGAGCGGCACGAGGGGGATGTCGGCTGCGGCGGGGGCTGCAACGGTCGACAGGGTTGCGGCGAGCGCGAGGGCTGCCAGCCCGACCCGGAGCATGCGGCTGTTGGTGTTCACCGACGGAAGATATGTGAAATTGTTTTATTTGAAACAGGATTGAGTGCCCCTTGTTCCTGGGGCAGTTGTCGAGTGCCACCGCGTGGTCCCCGGCTCGGGGGTGCAGTCGTACAACCGTGTCCGCGGCGCACCCGGCGACCTGCCGAGCCGACTCGGCCCGAAACGAACGACATTCCGAACACCATCAGCTATGGGAACGCCCCTCGCCTGGCAGGAGTGTTCGTGTTCGGCAGGTGATCGTTTTCCGAACGCGCGGGCACCCGCCGCGGACGATTCTCCTTACAGAAGGTTGTAGGTGGCATGAGAAGGGTGAAGGTGCCCTCGACTCTGCACTACCTGAGACACATCGACGCCGGATGGGCAGACGACGAACTCCTAAGAGTTTCAGATCCGAAGCCGACACCCCCGACTCGGACTGTGGCGGAAACCGAGGTGCGGTCGGCCTTATCCCGAATCTGCGGCGGACCAATCGGCCCCTCACCGGCCTGGCCATGCCGATGATGCTGATCCACAGGAGGGCCGGACCGGTCGCTATCCCGGGTCCTCACGGACGAACGCGGATGACCGTCTTTCCCTTGCGTCGCTTGGTCGGGTTGAAGGCGGCGACGGCGTCGTCGAGGGTCGCAACTGCGCCGATGTTCGTCCGCACTCGTCCGTCTCGCACCCGCTGGGCGATCTCGCCCAACTGAGCACGGTCGGATACGACGACGAAGCCGATCGCCAGTCCGTGGGCGGGTCGAGCCTCGGGCGGCCCGGTGACGGTCACCAGCGTTCCTCCCGCTCGAACGAGATCCGCCGACCGTTTCTGGATGTCTCCGCCGAAGACATCGAAGACCAGATCGACTCCGCCGATGTCTTCCAGAGAGTCGTTCTGAAG
>NZ_JBHZCS010000080.1:10422-14679 GCF_042755705.1 Nocardia sp. NPDC059154 | reverse complement strand
GGTCGACGAACTCGTGCGCCCCGAAGTCGAGCGCGGTCTGCCGGCCGGCCGCGCGCCCGGTGCCGATGACGTAGGCGCCGGCCTCACGTGCGAGCTGGGTTGCCATCGACCCGACTACGCCGGCCGCACCGTGCACGAGGACGCTCTGCCCCGCCTGAAGACGGCCGTGATCGAACAGCCCCTGCCACGCGGTCAAGCCCGCCATCGTGACGCCCGCGCCCACCGTGAAGTCGATGTCGCCCGGCAGCGGCGCGAGATTGCGTGCCTCGACGACTACGTACTCCGCCAGCGTGCCGTCGCGAGTCCAGTCCGTGAGCCCGAACACCCGCTGCCCCACCGACAGGCCGGTTGTGCCATAGCCGAGAACGCTGACCACCCCGGCCAGCTCGTGGCCGGGGATCGACGGCGTCCGGTCCCGGCCGAGCCGATCGATCCAGGTCGAGGGCCACTCCAACTCATCCCCAGTGAATCCCGACGCATGAACCTCAACGATGACATCGCCGTAGCTTGCGCCCGAGAGGCCAGCGAACCTCGCCGCATCCGGATCGGGCCGCTCCACCAACGTCATCCGGGCCGTGCCGGCGGCCTGGTCCGTCACCACGATCGCCTTCATGTGAATACCTCCCTGTATCCAGGCCGTGCGGCCATACTCTGTCGGGGGTCAAGTTGCGGTGCCTACATGTCTCGTAATAAGTGAGGCGGCGGCGATGGGGCCGAACTACTCCTGCGTCGGCCAGAACTGTTCGTCGACGCCGGGATTGAGCGTGAAGCAGGCTTCGGCCCGTGAGGGCCAGTGACGCGAAAAGTCACGCTTAGCACCTGCGGGCGATCCTTCGGTTCCAAAATGTGTTGTCGGGCAGCATGTTCCCGTTACGGGCCGACATCGGCGCCCCTACTTCGTTCATAGCCCGCGTCGCCGACGACCTACGGGATGACGCCACGCGACGCTACTCATTGGACGTCGACGCACGCATCAGGAACCACACACGGGACACGGTCGCTGCCACGCCGGCGCCACCAACGACGATCGCTCCCAACCCCCAGTCGGGGATCACTCCGAGAACCTTTGACACCACCCCACACGCCACGATGGGGACATAGACGAGCAACATCAGGCCGAGTACTTGTCGCCTCCAGCCCCGCCGCTGTGGCAATCTTCCTAGCGTCGCATCGAAGACTTTGACGCGGCCCAACCGGGACCGCCCTCCCGACCGGACACGAGCGACGGAGACCGCGATCCAGACCATCAGCCAGAAGACCACCGTGATGGCTATCCCTAAAAGCGGTCCGCCTGCGTAATCCCAAAACGTGTTCAAGTTTGCACTCCTCGCCGTCGAACACGAGCCCAGCCAGGCGGCCGCTGCCCACGCTGCCGCATCCCCTTGCTGACCCGACGCTAGAAGATCCCGCGCGCCCGCACCCGCTGACGCGCCGACACGCTGTCACGAGCGGTGTGCCAGGAGGCCTCAGCGTTATGGCTGGCGAGGGCGGCTTTCTTCTCCCGGCGGCGCGCGGAAACGCCCAACGACGGCAGACCTCCGTCGCCGGAGCGGACTCGGTGCGACACTGTCGTAGTGGTCTCGGACCGAATGCCGACAACCGGCGAGCCCGTAGTGGGAGGGCGATGCGGGAGGCGCTGATGTCCGTGGCCGACTCCTACGACACCACACCAGAACCTGGTGTGGTGGTGAGGAATCCGACGACCTAGCACCACACTGGAGAACAGGGGCTGCGCAATGGTGGATCAGGTGGAGGCGCGGAAGCTCTTCGATGCGCTCGACCTCAGCAAGAACGGTGCACTCACTCGCGGGGAACTGATCACCGCTCTGCGCATAAAGACCAGCAGCGCGGGGGAGATCGACGTCCTGGGCCTGGGTTTCGCCAACCTGGACGCTGTCGCGGACTGGTTCGCACAGTCCGATGTGGACCAGAACAGTCAGCTCACCGTCGAAGAGTTCATCGCGGCTCTCGATGCTCACGAGGCCAACTCCTAAGTAATGCAATTGCACTCAGGTGAAGGGTTAGGAGGTCGTTCATGCATGCATCCAAGGGCGATCGGCTGATCATCCACGGCCGAGTCGTCGGACAGCAAACACACACTGTCGAGATCGTCGAAGTGCTCGGCTCCAAAGGCAATCCTCCCTACCGAGTACGAGACGACAGAGGCCACGAGACCATCATGTCCCCGGGGCCGGACTCCGTCGTGGACCATCGCAGGGCATCGGATACGAAGTAGGGTCAAGTGCCGGTATAGGCCGCACTCACCATCGAGGGCGAGCACGCGACGGTGGAATCGGTCGAGGACACCCGGGCCGCTACCCGTTCATGTGCATGTCACGGAATTGGTTCGGGCCCAAGAAGACTGACACCCTGCGGCTGCCGTCGTGGCAGGTCAACAATCCGTCCAGCTGGTGGTGTGGTGGCCGCCGCTGTCGGAGTGGCCACCGTGGTGGTGGCCGCCATGGTGGTGGTGACCACCGTGATGGGGCGGAAATCCGGATTGTGATGTGTCGGAGGAGATTCCGAAGTCGTTCAGGGCGCCGCCGCGCTGGCGGGCGCGCGGCCGGGTGTCGCGGTGGACGATCATGGTGCGAATCGCGTAGGCGAACAGCAGCGTGAAGAACGCGATCGCGATGACCAAGAAAATTGTCATCGCCGCAGCGTGCGACGGGGACAGATCGGTGTCAATACCGGCACCCCATTTAGGCTCTAAACGCCTCAGTCCCAGCTGATCTCGCACCGTGCCGGTCCCGGAGTTCCTTGCCAAGGAACTCGGTGCCTTCCTCGACAACCGTGACCTCGGCGCGCTCGCCTTCGAGAGCCGCAAGGGTGAGTATCTGCCGCTCGGCGAATTCCGGTGGGCCTTCGACCAAGCCACGCAGGCGGTCGGAGTGACCGGGATGGTTCCTCACGGTCTGCGCCACACCGCGGCATCGCTCGCGATCAGCGCCGGTGCCGCAGTGGCGACAGCAATGAACGCGGGCGCGCAAGTTGCTGCGGACGCAGACCGGACAAGATCAACCGAACGACCCCGAAAAACTCGGCCTACCAGTGGTTTCCTAGGTGCCCCCGGACGGGCTCGAACCGTCACTTGGCGGATTTTAAGTCCGCTGCCTCTGCCAATTGGGCTACGGGGGCGTCTGGGTCAGACTACCGAGCCGTACGGTCGTGCTGGTAGCAGGTATTTGGGGGGCGGGTCAGGGGGTGGGGGCGATCATGATGGGGGTTTGGACGCGGAGCAGGAGGGATTGGCTGGTGGAGCCGAAGACCTTGCTGACGAAGCCGCCTCGGCCTCGGGTGCCCACCACCAGAAGCTGGGTGCTGGAGGAGAGTTCGAGGAGGGAGCGTTCGGGGCTGTCGTGGGAGGTTTCGCGGTCTATGCGGACGTTGGGGTAGCGCTCCTGCCAGCCGGCCAGGCTCTCCGCGAGGACGTAGTCGTCGAGGGCGTCCATTTCGGGGTCGTCGGAGGCGCCTTCGGCGTGCAGGGCGATGACGGCCACGCCGCGGACCGAGGCTTCGTCGAGGGCCGCCGCGATGGCGGGCTCGCTGATCTTGGTGCCGTCGACGCCGACCAGGATGGGGCGGGTGAGCAGATCGGGGGGTAGGGGGACGCCGTCTCGGACCACGACGAACGGGCAGTGGGAGCGGCGGGCGAGGACCGAGCTGACCGAGCCGAGCAGGGCGCGGCGCAGGGTGCCGCCGCCGCGGGCGCCGGCCACGACCATGCGGGCGTCGCGGGTGCGTTCGAGGAGGGTGGGGACCACGGCGCCGGCGCTCAATTCGGTGGTGACCGTGAGGCCGGGGGAGATCTTGGCGGCTTCTTCGGCGGCGGTTTCCAGCAGCCAGTTGCCGTGTTCCTCGAGCCGGGAGTAGTCCTCGGTGGTGATCGTGGTACCCAGGCCCAGACCCTGGTCGGGGGTGATCTCGAGGACGCGCAGCAGGTGCAGGGGCGCGTGGTGCAGGGCGGCGGTGTGGGCCGCCCAGGCGACGGCCGAACCGGCCGATTCGTCCACGGCGACGATGACGGCTTCCCCTGTCGACATGCTGAGTCCTCTCCCATCGTGAATCACGCGGTGCGGCTGCGGGATAGCTGAGCGGTCGCTATCGACCCTACGCCGACGCGGGCCCGCCACGGCCGAGCGGCACCGCGATCCGGGTCACGCGAATTCCGGCCAGGTCCCGGACCGGCGGCGGAACGCACCCGCGGCCCCGCCGAGGGGTGTACGGGGGCTCGGTGGGGCCGCGGGGCCGGGCTGC